>JAYSOC010000434.1:0-3432 GCA_043723285.1 Ferruginibacter sp.
CGTAAGCAATATATAAAAGCTTTGGCTTTTTTTGTTGCAAATATTCTTTTGCAGCATAATGCGTAAATACATCCAAGCATTCTGCTTCACCAAAAGGTCTGTAAGAATCTTGTAGCATATTATTTAACAATATTTCATTTGCTGTAGCTTTTTTATCGGCAATTTTATCAAATGCATTTACGACTGGTAAGCCTGTTTTTTCTCTATTAAAAATATTCTGAAAAACATTCCATGCGCCAAATATGGCTACTTTGTTTTTATAGGAAGATTGCTTATTTACAAAATCTAAAATGGTTGTATTGGGGTTGGGTTTGTAATCATTGCTATTTACCAATGTATCTGGGTAGCCTGTAAATATTTCATTATACCCAGGGTATGAAAACCAATACGGGTTGGCAACATCTACATTATTACCATATTTTCTATTTCCATAAATTTGTCCTTTCTGCTCTATCGTACTCCATAAAAATGGCAGTAGTTTTTTTCTCCTTTCTATTTCATTATCTGCCCAATATTTTTTAAAAATGGTTGCGCTATCTTCTTGGTTGTACTTTGCATTATTTGCTATACTGCTGTCCATGCCTGTAAAAACTTCTTGCCACCTAAAACCATCGGTTGTAATGATGATGATGTTTTCTATTTTTTGGGAGAAGGAGGTTATGGAATAAAATAAGAAGAGGGTGGTTAGTGTTTTTTTCATGATTGATTATTGTATGGCTTTGCAAATGACGATTTAAAGATACAGTAATAAAATATACTCCTTAGTTTGAAATAAAGTATTGTAAAAATAAAGTTTTCATTTTGAAAACAATTAAATATATTTGCATTATGAATATTATTGTAAAAAGAGCGGTGCTTTATTACATAGATAAATACCCCGAAGCTGAAACGCCATTGCTAATGTGGTATCATGAGTTTTTGAAACAAGAGTTTAAAAATTTTAATGAACTAAAAGAAGTTTATGGCAACGCAAGTATTGTAGCTAACAATAGGGTAATTTTTAATATTAAGGGTAATGATTATCGACTAATTGTTTCTGTAAATTTTAAGCAACTAGCTGCATACATAATATGGTTTGGCACACATAAGCAATATGATAAAATAGATACCGAAACAATTGAATTTGATACAAAGATTTTAAAATTTAAAGCAAAATAATATGAACTGGAAAATAATAAAAACTGAAGCGGCATACCAAAAAGCTACCAAAAGAACCTTAGCCATTTTTCAAGCAAAGGAAGGCTCTGCAGAAGCAGATGAACTTGCCTTGTTATTGCTGTTATTAAAAGATTATGAGGATAAACATATTTTTATACCAAACATAAACCCCATTGATGCCATAAAATTAAAAATGCAAGAAAATGGTGTAAAAGCAAAAGATTTAGAAAGTATTGTTGGTAGCAAAGGCCATGTATCTTCTTTACTTGCAGGGCGTAGAGAAATAACGTTGAAAGTAGCACAAAGGTTGAGGAACTATTTTAAATTACCTGCGGAAATATTTTTGCCTTCGGCTTAAAAATATATAAATTTGAAAAAATGAAAACTAGATTAAATCTTACTATAGATGAAACATTCCTTAAAAAAGTAAAGCTGTATGCTGCAAAAAAGCAGACGAGTATTTCTGAATTGATAGAGAATTATTTTACAATGCTTACCAAACCCAAGAAAAATATTATTGATTTGATTGAAAGCCTAGATGCTCCAACTAAGATTACCAAGAATGCTGACTTAAAAGATTTGTATTATAAAGACAAAGCAAAAAAAGCTACACAATACAATGAAACCAATACCCCTGAAGGTTATTGTATGACTGGTAATGGCATGACAAAAGCAGAGGCTTTGCAAATGGCAGAAATAATAAAAAAGGACAAAGCTGCTCAAAAGATTACTACTTCTAAAAAATCTTAATAAAACAGCTCTATCGTTTCTTTTTGCATATTAGAATTGTACGCCATTACATACTACAGGTGCAGCGCACCGCCATATTTGTAACACCCATACATACACATACACGTAGGTGCAGCGCACCGAAATATTTTTTCTATTATTAAAACTACAAACGAAGGTTACGGTGCGCTGCACCTGTGAAACTTTTTGCTGCATTAGAGCTACAAAGGTTGGGGTGCGCTGCTCCATTTAGTAATTACTATTTTTGCATTTTGAATTGCTCCGTCCTTTAGGACGGAGAGATATAAAAAATGTAAAATGGGCTTTAGCCCAAAATGTATTTCGGCTTTAGCCATTATTGAATACAACAATGAAAAACAGTGGAGCTTTAATTTTACTCTACATAAAAATGCAATGATTATAGTTTGAACAAAAAAGTAGCTAAAGCCGAAAACTAAAATGGGCTAAAGCCCAAATGTGATAGACAATTTTCTCCTCGGGCTGAAGCCCGAGGCAATTCATGAAGACTGAGGAAATTCATAAAATTCTATTCAAAACATACTTCCTTTTGAATTGACTCAGTCCTTTAGGACGGAGAGATATAAAAAATGTAAAATGGGCTTTAGCCCAAAATGTATTTCGGCTTTAGCCATTATTGAATACAGCAAACAAAAAAACAGTGCAACTTTAATATTACTCTACATAAAAATGCAATGATTATAGTTTGAACAAAAAAGTGGCTAAAGCCCAAATGTGATAGACAATTTTCTCCTCGGGCTGAAGCCCGAGGCAATTCATGTAGCCCGAGGCAATTCATGCAGCCCGAGGCAATAGATAAAACCAAGGCAAATTATGAAGTGATATACAAATCATACAACACAAACAAACTACATGGTTTGGTTTATTTATACTTTATATTTATTTTGAGCTACTAGCACTTTGCCTTTAAAGTATTGAAGCGCTGCCCTTGTTGGTATGAAGCATAGCTTTGTGGCGCAAGCCTACCAACAACTAAGTGCAGGGCTAAAAAAATAATAGAAAAATTTGTGAATTCTATAGTTGTTGGTGTCCTTGCCTGCTTAATTGCGCTGCATTGGAAAATATTTCATTAAATAAATAACAAATTATTTATCTTCATAAAATGCATCTAGCCGCTTATTACATACATGAGAATAGATTTGGAATAAAAGACCAAACCATAAATTTTGGTGGAAAATATTTTTATACTTTATGTGAAGGAGAAAACAGAAAGATTAAAATTGAAAGAACGTTAAACGAAAAGTATATCCCCAATTTTTATGATGACACAGAAAAACTAACGCAAGTTTCTGCGATTGTAGGAAGAAATGGAGCTGGTAAAACAAGTCTGATAAAATCAGTAAGTAATCAATTAAGTAGGTATTTTGAAAACAATCGAAATTACTTTGTGTTTGAGGATGGGGATGGAATTATTTTAATTGATTACGATAAGAAGACTACTTATAGCTCTGATTTATTTGAAATTACTGAAGGAATTAAATTAGGTAAAAAGGAAATAAAAATTAA
>JAYSOC010000435.1:0-8641 GCA_043723285.1 Ferruginibacter sp.
TATTTCTTCATTCGCAAAATAAACTTCTGCCACATCTCCACTCGTTCGGTTCATGCCGGTGTAAGAACTATCTTCTGCTTGTGGGTAAAAAACGGTTTCGGCGGGTGAGCCTTTTAATTTTGCAAAATCTATTTTACCATCTTTAAAATAAACATTCAATGTGCGCCCTGCTGCTTGGTTATACATAGCAGGGTTTTGTTGGTTTATGACAATGCTATTGTTAAAAACATAAATTCGTTTTGGTTGTTGTTTTTCGGTAAACAAATACATGGTATCGCCCGTTATCTGATTTTTTTCTTTCCAAACTATGGGGTTTCTAAACATTCTAAAAACAGAATCTTCGGTGCTGTAATACATGCTGTCGCACACGGCTTGCGAGCTGTTGTTGTATATGCGCACATGTGCGTAGCCTAGTATGTAGCGTATGCTATCTTGCGGCGTTTTAGAAAATATTTGTTTGTTATTAATGGTATCTACTTTAGTGTAATAATTTTTTGTGCTGACTTTATCTTGTTTAATTAATGAAGAATCTTTTATGATCAATTTATTTTTTAAGGTATCTCTTTTTATTTTTTTACTATTAAAACTTCCATCATTTATTCTTAAGCCGCTAAACAAAGTGTCGGCAGTAATGTAGGTGCTGTCTTTTTCTCTTACAATAATTACAACAGGTTTTTCGGTAGCAAGAAAAGAATTTGTTTTTCTATTGCTCTCTATTTTATTTCCAATTACAATCATGTGGTTTATGCTGTCCACATATTTTGCCCGACCTTCCATTACCGATATACCAGTTACATCATCATTAAACATTTTATCGGCTGTAGCAGAAAAATCTTTATCGCTAATTACCGTTCTATCAAAAAACTGTGCCACGCCAGTTTGCAAATCATAAGTTCCGTTTTTAGAACGAATTACTTTTCCATCTTTTGTTTTTACAACAGTAGGGGAGATGAGTGTGGCTACTTTAAAATTTGTGTTATATCTCAAACTATCGGTTACGATATTGTATTTAGGGTCAACTAAATGCACGTGCTTTTTAAACAATACATCTTTTGTATCAGAAAAATATGTTGCATCTGTACTGGTGAGTGTACTACTGCCGTTTACCACTTTTCCACCACCTTGGTAATTGGCAATGCCAGTTGCTACATTATACACAAGGTCGTTTGTAGTAAGGCTTACTTTGCCATCAGTTAGTCTTACACCTCGTTTTAAATAAGCAATTCTATCTGCACCTACATAGCGAAGATAATCTGCATAAGTATTTACCGTGTCTGCATCGTTTATATGTACATGCCCAAATACTTCTGCAATATTTGTACGAGAGTTAATAACAATGCTATCGCCAGAAAGTTTTGTACGGCCTTGTTTTACCTGTGCATTTCCTGCAAGGGTACGCAAGTTTGTACTGTCATCTAAAGTGATTAAGCGAATACTATTGGCATTTATTATTTCAATTTTTGTGCTGCTATCTAAAGTAGTTATTTGCGCTACAATATTTTGTGCAACAAATAAGAAAAGTAATGGAAGAAGTAAATGTAATTTTTTTATCACCTAAATATTTATTTTGGAAATACGAATTGAATCATTAAAAACTTAATGTGGTCATAAAATTTATTTCACTTTCTCCACATAATACGGACTATTCAGCGTATCAGCCATTGGCACAAGCAATGGCTCATATTTAATTTTTTTACTAAACAATGAAATGTTGATATATCGTTTAGGATTCATTCGCACATCATCCAACAATAAATTAAGTTTATTACCGCTTGATGCTAGGTTTTTATATAATGTTGGGTCATTTAATAATTTACCAAGTGTACCATCGCTTTTATTAAAATTACCAACCATTGTTTTCATTTCGTTTATAGCTTTATCTAAATTATCTAATGTATTTTGAAGATTTAGATTGGCAAATTTTGTGGTCGTTTTATCGAGGTTGCTTACTACACTATTTATTTTATCGTTGTTGCTGGCAAAATTGCTAGTAATATCACTTACATTATTTAATGATTTTGCTAATGCACCGGTTTGTGTATTCAATAAAGCATTTAATGATGCTGTTGATTGAACCATAGCAGCCGTTACTCTATTTAAATTGGCCAATGTAGATGCAATATTATTTTTTGCATTAGGGTCTAGCATGGTATTAAAATTACCAACCAAAGAGTCGACAGAACTCAAAGCTTTTTTTACTTCAAATAAAACAGGATCTACTTTTTTTAAAACTTCGTTAAACAATCCCACACTGTTTTCTGTAAGAATACTGTCTTTGTTTTTTAAATGTTCTGTAGCGCTTCCCAACACAATTTCTATACTTGGTGTGCCAAGCGGATTAGATTTTATGGTAGCAATAGAATTTTTTGGAATATAAATATCTTTGGTAATATTCATATCCACAATAATTTCTCGCATATCTTTTTCGGTACTTATTTTATATACTTGCCCCACTTGTAGCCCATTTATCATAACAGGGTTAGAGTTTTGCAAACCTTGCACATTGTTATATTTGCCAATAAGCATAGTGTCTTTGCTCCACAAATTTTTTCCTTTTAAAAAATTAAATCCTAGTATTAATAATGCTACTGATACTATGGAAATGGCACCTACTTTTGTTTCGTTAGAAATTTTCACTTAGAAATATTTATATGATGGCTTTAAAATAGTTTATTTAGATTTTATTTTTTTTCTAATTGAGCTTTGTATTTAATTACCGCTTTTGTTATTGCCTCTGCTAGTTCCTGTTGTCCTTTTGAGCTATTAATATATTGCTCATCTTCTGGAGTATTTATATAACCGGTTTCTATAAGTATAGCCGGCATTTTTGTGGCAGATAATACCCAAATTCCTTTTTGGCGTTGCTTTACACCAAGTGCCGGTCTTCCGGTATCATCTATTTCATCATTTACGAGGGTTGCTATTAAATCACTTTTTTCTTGATATAATTTTGCATAAATCTGTGCCAATTGTTTTCCCTCGGGTGAGTTAAAATTAAAATTATTATACACACTATCTTCACTGTTTACATTAGCATTATCCATAATAGCATCTAACTTATCGTCTGTTTTATTTGCATTAAAGATATAAATAGAAGTTCCTCTAGCCGTCATTGGAATTTTATAATTTTCGTATTGGGGAACTTCTACATCATAGGGCTCAGAATGTTTTTCTCTTCGCCTTCCTTTTCCTGTGTAAGTAATTTTATATCTTGTTACTGTTTTTGTTCCAGTTTGTCTTCTGCCTGTTTGCACAGGTCCTGAGTCTGCATGTATGCACAAAAATAAATCGCCTTTAGCTTCGTTAGCAATATTGGCTTTTACCCTTACATTGTCAAATACGTCAGTAGTTCTTGTAGGTACTACTTTTACATCTGGTAATTTCTTTTTAAGCTCTGCCACTAGTTTCATAGCAATTTGAAGTGTAACATCTTTTTCGTACGAGCCAAGCGTACCATCATATATTCCATGTGCGCCAGGGTCGCTACCGCCGTGCCCAGCATCTACAACTATTGTTCTTAATTTTTTGCTTTGTGCAGCACATTCGTTTGTAAAAGCACCTATAGTAAGTAAGATAGCCAACATCAATGTTCCTTTTCTCAACATATATTATTAGGGTTTGTTAGTTTTTGTTATAATTTTTGTAAACAATTTATCATAAAACTTTAATAGCTATTTTTGCGCTTTCTCATTTATGAACAATCGTAACAAAGGTAAGGCAAAAAACATTTTAGCTTGGTGCGCTCTGCCCTTGATATTATTATTAACGTATTGTTTAGATACTAATGCTACAATTCATGCTCACAACTACATGTTTACGCATAGCATAATAGACACTCCACCACCAATTATAAAAAATACTAACGATACCTTAAAATTTTCTGTAAAGAAGAAAACGGATACCCTACATATACCACGCATGAGTGAAGAAAAAAAGGTTTTAACCGACACAGCTTTTACCCAATTTGCCGATACTTTTACTTTTAAAAAATCGAAAGATACCCTTAGTTCTCCGGTGGTTTACCATGCCGACGACAGTATGGTGATAGACGTGCCAGCAGAAAAAATGTATTTATATGGTAAAATAGCTTCGGTAAAATATGATGATAACAACCTTTCTGCACCACTCATTGAGTTCGATCAAAAAACAAGTATTGTAAGTGCGTATTTGGTAAAAGATAGTACTGGTAAAGCCAAATCGTATCCATATTTTAATCAGGCAGATTTGCAAACGGTGAGCGATACCATTCGTTTTAATATGAAGACTGGGAAAGGTATTACAAAAGGAACTTATACAAAGCAAGGAGAGATATTTGTATATGCAGAAAAATTAAAGAAAGCCGATACAGCTTCTTTTTATGCATTTCGTACCAGGTTTACGACTTGTAATTTGGATACGCCACACTTTGCATTTATTTCTAAAAAAGCAAAATTTGTAAATAAAAAATGGGCTTATACTGGGCCTGTACATCCCGAGTTTGAAGGCGTGCCATTACCAATTTCTTTACCATTCGGTATTTTTCCACTAACCCAAGGCAGGCACTCGGGTTTATTAGCACCAAGTTTTACAGCTGATGAGCAACGTGGATTGGCATTAGAAAATTTGGGTTATTATAAAATCATTAGTCCCAATTGGGATGTTGTTACCCGAGGTACTTTATACTCTTACGGAAGTTGGAATATAAATGTAAATCCGAGATATTATAGACGATATCATTTTCAAGGCAATGTTGGGTTAACGATACAAAATTTTCATCCATTAGATGTGCCTAAAACAATGACATATAATTTTACTTGGAACCATAGTGTGGATAGTAAAGCTAGACCTGGCGTAAGTTTTAGTGCAAATGTAAATTTAGCTAGTACAAAGTTTAATAAACAAAGAGCCAATAGCCCACAACTCAATTTTCAAAACCAATTAAGCTCTTCCATTACTTATACAAAAGACTGGAGTAAGAAAAATAAGCCTTACAATATTTCCATAAGCGCCAATCATAATCAGAACTCAGTAAATGGACTTACCAATTTAAATTTACCAGATGTTGCATTTAATGTGAACACACAATACCCTTTCCGTAAAAAAGAATCGAATGGGGAAATAAAGTGGTACGAAAATATTGGAATTGGCTACCAAGGAAACTCAAAAACACTCACTCAATTTTATGATACAGCAAAAGGTATTGGCGGACAAATAGTAGATAATTTAAAATACGGTGCGCAACATAATATTCCAATTACATTATCATTGCCGCCATTAGGCATGGTGCAAATTTCACCATCGGTATCGTATCAGGAAACATGGTTTCAACAAAAACTAGTTCGGTATTACAATTCTAATTTGCAAAAAGACGATACACTTTCTTTGCAAAAGGGATTATACACTACAAGAAATATATCTTTTGGTATTGGTGCTTCTACAAGAATTTTTGGCATGTTTGGATTTAATAAAAATAGTAAAATAAAAGCCATTAGGCATGAGATACGGCCAACACTTTCTTTAAATTATACACCAAACATTAATGAGCAAAATTATTATTACACAAAAGTGAGCAATACAGAAATAAGACAAGTTTCTTATTTTGAAAATAGTGGAATTTATTCTCCATACAGTAATATAAGAAATGGTGGAATGTCTTTTGGTATTGATAATAATGTGACTATGAAGGTGAAGGGAAAAGGAGATACGAGTGCTGCTGCAGATAGAAAAATAACCTTGCTCGATGGATTGAGTATAAACAGTAGTTATAATTTTTTAGCAGATTCTTTTCAGTTGGCACCAATATCAGTTTCTGCAAGAACGAATTTATTCGAAAAAGTAAATATTTCTGCAAGTGCTAGTTTTAATCCTTACCAAACAGATGAGCAAGGCAGACCAAAAAATAGATTGGTATTAAAAGATAAATTTTCTTTAGGAAATTTAACGAGTGCAAATGTATCGCTACAAACTAGTTTTAAAGGCGGTGATAAATCTAAAAAAACAGCTGCAGAAAAATTGAACCAGCCGAACAATGGCTTGAGAGATGACGGAATATCGGCAGATGAATACCAACGAGAGGCTTCTTATGTAAGAGACAACCCTGCGGAGTTTGCTGACTTTGAAATACCATGGAATATTGATTTGTCTTACACGTTAGGGATAAGTAAAAATTTTGATTTTACACAATTAGGATTTAAAAGTACAATAACACAAGGTGTAACATTTAATGCCTCTGCAAACCTTACAGCAAAATGGAAAGTAGGCGGAAATGGTTCTTATAATTTAGCAGATAAAAAATTAGGATTGCTAAGCATGTATCTTACAAGAGATTTGCATTGTTGGCAGATGGCTATTAATATCACACCTGTAGGTCAACAAAGATCTTTCAGCATTAATATAGCACCAAAATCTCCGATACTTAGAGATTTAAAAATTAATCGTACGAGATCGTTTACAGATTTTTAATGTTTTCTTCTTTTGTATAAACTTCGTACATCATGTCATACACTTTTTTATTGAGTGCTTTTACATCTATATTTTCAAAAGAAACGGGAGGTAGAAAAATCATTTTTAATTTTGTGGGAAGAAGATACATGGTTTTATTTATAGGCATTGCTTTTTTAGTGTTAAATAACACACAAGGAATAATTTCTTTTTTGGCATCTATGGCCAATTTAAAAGCACCATCAAAAAATTCTTTTAAAGGCTTATCTGTTCTGTTTCTTGTTCCTTCAGGATAAAGACACATGTGCATTCCTTTTTTTAGCACTTGCTTCATGGCTTCAAAACTTCTCGTTCTACTTTTTTCATCTTTTCTGTTTATCATAATACCACCACGGTTGTAAAACCAATTAAATACAGGTATTTTGGCAAAGGAATCTTTAGCAATTGTTTTATTGCCACCGGGTACATGCGGTGCAGATAATGGTACATCTAAAAAAGCATTGTGGTTAAAAACAACTACATAATTTTTATCTTTTTTAAAGTTTTCTAAACCTACTACTTTAAGTGGGCAACCAATTAGCCATAGCCAGATATCTATCCATATTTTAGAAACTTTTATAAAAAAAACTTGTCCTTCATTTTCGTTTTTATATAAATGCGAAAGCATAGACGGACCTAGAATAATCAGAAAAGAAATGATAAAAGTTATTAAACCCCAAAGCGCCCATATACGTGCAAAAATATTTTTTAGAAAATTCATTTATTTAGTTTTAATATTCCAATCAATAGGTTGTTTTCCAATTTTTACTAAAATTTCGTTAGTAAGCGAAAAATGTTTACATCCCAAAAAACCTTTGTGAGCTGAAAGAGGAGAAGGATGCGGTGCAAGTAAAATAAAATGCTTGCCTTCGTCTATCAACGGTTTTTTGTCTTGCGCAAATTTACCCCAAAGTATAAAAATAATATTTTCTTTTTCGTATGATATTTTTTCTATAACTGCATTTGTAAATTGTGCCCACCCAAATTTTGCATGGCTCAGCGGCTCTCCATCTCTTACTGTAAGCGCTCCATTCAATAATAAAACACCTTGCTTTGCCCAAGCGGTTAGGTCGCCAAAGTTAACGGGCATTTGTATGCCAATATCCGATTTTAATTCTTTAAAAATATTTTGCAAAGATGGCGGTGGTTTTATGCCTTCGCATACCGAAAAGCTAAGGCCGTGTGCCTGTCCAGAAGCATGATAAGGATCTTGCCCAAGTATTACTACTTTCAAATTATCAAACGGAGTTTGATTAAAAGCATTAAATATTTGTGAACCCGGAGGGTAAATAATTTTACCTGCTGCTTTTTCTGTTTCTAAAAAATGCACAATTTCTTTGAAGTATGGTTTAGAGAATTCATCCTTCAACTCCTTTTTCCAGCTTTCGTGTATTTGTACATTCATAATAATGCTGTAAATAAAAAAAAGCCACTTTTATGCGGCTTTTTTAGTTATTTGTGACCTGGATTGGATTCGAACCAATGACCCTCAGCTTAGAAGGCTGATGCTCTATCCAGCTGAGCTACCAAGTCTAATTTTCTAATTTGGGCTGCAAATATAAGCGATTATTTTGCAGGTTTTGAAAAATGTTGCCATTAAATTCCATTACACAAAAAAGATAGTTGAAAATTTATCTTTGAAAAACATTGGTTTTCATGTAGCATTAGCTTCAAAATAATTGTATTACAAAAAATATTTTACATAAAGTGAAATAAAATGCATAGAATTGTTAAAAATTCTTGATTAGTACAAATTAAGATATTACATTTGTGACTTAAAATATTGCCCGAAATTGATAATATAAAGTAGGGATATTTAAGTGAGATAACCTTTTAAATTAAAAATTAGCATTTATGAAACAAAAACTTACGCTGTTATTTTCATTTTTGGTGGTAGCCACCTTAGCTTCTGCTCAAATGATGGATAGCAAATTCTCTTCTGCCAAAAAGGGTACATTGGTTGGAATACATTTTAATGCACTGGATTTAGCCACACCTGTTACATTAAAAAGCGCTGCAGGTACTAGAAGTTTTAGCCGTATTCAGGATATGGACTATGGTTTGGCTTTATCTTATTGGAGAGGCTTAACAAAAACTATTGATTTATCTGCAAAAGCAGGTTTGTTGTTCCACGATTATTCTACAATTGATAGAGGATCTGTAAATGCAGGCAAAGAGGCGA
>JAYSOC010000436.1:0-8602 GCA_043723285.1 Ferruginibacter sp.
AGGACCGCCAGCACCTGCTGTGCTTAGTTGCCACTGATAGGTTAATGTTGGAGTTCCGGCAGCAGTAATACTCATACTTGTATTATTGCCTGCACAAACTGTTGTATTTAGAGGTTGAGCAGAAACTGAAGCAGGTGTACAATTTGTATTTGGGATTGTAGCTGTCCATAAACCACGACCATAAGTAGCCGCAGCAATTATACGATCGCTTGCTCTATACTTAAGCATACTTGTTTTTACAGTAGGAAAAGTGGTTTCTGCAGTCCATATAGTAGAGGTTCCGTTTATCAAATCGGTACTCCAAACACCAGTTTCAGTAGCTATATACATTTTCGTATCTCCATCTGGGTGGTATAAACCCCAATAAACAGGCATTTCTGGCAAGTTACCATCAATTGCAGTCCAACTCGTTCCACCATTAGTAGTAGTCCAGATACTTGTTGTAGCAGCAGCAAATGCATTAGCAAGCGTAACAGTTATATCTTGATCGCTAGTGCCAATAACCACACTATTAACGTAACCAGCAGCAGTGCCTGCGGGAGTAATTTCTGTAACAGTCGGGATAGCTTCTGTGGCATCATCAATCCTAAATACTTTCCCATTATCTAAACCAAAGTAAACCCTATTTGGGGTATATGGGGAAACAGTTACACTGGCTACTTTAGCTAAAATTGCGGTATTCGGTGATGGTAAAGTCCCAAAAGCTGTAACAGTTATAGGAGTAAAAGTAAAACCAGTATGTGGGTCTTCCCATCTTAAATATTGTTGACCATCATAACCTGCATAAACTTTGTTACCCAAATTATCAAAATCATAAGGGTCAATAAACTGACCTGAGCTACTTGAACTTCCAGAAGATGACCAAGTACTACCTCCATTAGCAGATCGCCTAAAATTAGCATAGACATAAGTGCCAGTTTGGAAAAGTGGCTCATCTTGATCTATTGCTGTAATACCTCCATCTCCACCTAATACTTCGATAGATGAAGTAAGACCAGCACCATTGAACTGATGAGTACCATTATCCTGCGCACCAGCAAGAAAATAATTTGTAGAAGTAGGATGCATGGCTAAGCCATAAAATTGTTTTAGCCTTAGTCCTATATTTTTATCAGAGAAATTTGTTCCTTTGTTGGCAGAATAAAATAATCCACCATCGGTACAAACCAATAATTTGTTACCATTATCGTACCAAGCCATGTTATGAATATCGGCATGTACATATTGCCCTGTTGTACCAACCCATTCAGATATTTTAGAAAAGGTAAGTCCCCCATCTGTAGATTTTAATAACCGTAAACTTCCAATGATAACGTTATTTGTGTTTGATGGATCTATAGTTATGCCATTAGAATAACCACCTTGTCCACCACCATTCAAATCAGAAATATTGGTGGCTGTTAAATCAGCAGTAGTCCAATTGTTTCCTCCATCTGTTGATTTCGCAACCTTTTCAATTTTACCTCCTGCAGTGCCTACAGCTGCCATACCTAAAGAAGCATAAATAGTATTACCAACAGTAGCTAACTCCGTTCTTGCATCAGTACCAAATGGCCATGTAAACATGGTGGTGGCAGTTTGCCATACGGGTGTGGCAGCTGCTGGGTTATCTGTATATCTATAACCACCCAAGGTAGAAGTAGCAGAACTAAACCCACCAATCACATGCATTCTACCAGTAGAGCTTATTTCAAAATCGGGAATACGTGAGGTTTGTGTTACACCAGCTGCTTCAAAAGGACTTATATTTAGCCAAGTAGCTCCTCCATCTTTAGATCTATTCAATCCAATGGTAGCACCAATACCCAATGTGCTTACATACACATTTCCTACAGCATCACATTGTATTCTTGTACATCTCACAAATGCAGCACTACTAGCCAATAAACTCCAAGTAATACCATGGTCGGTACTTTTAAAAACACCAACCCCTCCTACACCGCCACCAGTAAAATATGATTCGCCAGTACAGAAATACATATTGTTAGGGTTACTTGGATCTTGTGCAATACCTGAAACCGCTAAGTTGCTTAGGTAATCATTTATCAACGTCCAAGTAGCTGGAGCAGCAGTAATATCACTTGTTTTCCACAAACCACCAGATATTCCACCTACCCATACGGTTTTACCAGTTGCGTCTCCAAGATCTACCCATAAGGTTCTCATTCTGCCAGAAGTAACGCCATTACCAGGTCTTTGATTTCCTTGTGGCCCTGCAACATCGCTGTTAGAACCACGCTCTACCCATGCTAAAGGAGCAAGCGCATTTGCAGATGAATTAGAATAGCTATTCGTATTTTTTTGGTTCTCCGTTTCTAAAACGGCTTGCCACATTTTTAAACTAGACACAGTTCCTGTAGCAGGATCTTTCATTCTATTAAATTCAAATTCGGCTGCTTTTGCAGGACCATCATATTCATCATTTTCTTCTTCTTCACTTTCATTTTGCTCGTAAGCACTCTCATTCTTGTGATTGCAACTAGGCATTATCATTAAAGAAACGATTAATGCAAATAATACAGCAAAAAATTTAAAGTAATTTTTTTTCATAATTAGTGTTTATTTAAGATGGTATATTTCTATCTAATAACAATGATGAGAATAGAGATTATAAAACAAGAATTAAAGATAGACAATTTGAACTAAATTCTAAAAAAGGTTAATAAAAAGTGAGAAATTTTGTTTTAAAATAGAAAGCTAATTATTGAAATTGCTAATTGCCTGTGCATTTTATTATTGCTTAACGAAGCTTTTCTATAAAGTACGTCTATCCTAGTAAATCAGTTTTTAAAAGTTTTTTATAAAATACGAACATACCTAACTCTTTTTTGCTTTTAAAACCATTAACTCCTACCTTTGCGCCCGAAAAACGAGCCTATTTCATAGGCTTACATATAAATTAACCAACGAACAGATAATTTATGGTAGAAATTAAACCAGACGAAATTTCGGCAATACTTCGTCAGCAATTAAGCAATTTTAATGCAGGAGCTAACCTAGAAGAAGTAGGTACTGTATTGCAAGTAGGTGATGGTATTGCTCGTGTATATGGGCTAAACAATGTACGCTCGGGCGAACTTGTAGAATTTGATAATGGCGTAAAAGCTATTGCTCTTAACCTTGAGGAAGACAATGTGGGTGTGGTTTTGATGGGTGATAGTGGAGAAATACGTGAAGGCGATAAGGTAAAACGTACAGGCCAAATTGCTTCTATAAAAGTAGGAGAAGGCATGTGTGGTAGAGTTATCAATACTTTGGGTACTCCCATAGATGGCAAAGGTCCATTGGTAGGCGAATTATACGAAATGCCTTTAGAAAGAAAAGCACCCGGTGTTATTTTTCGTGAGCCGGTAACTGAGCCTTTGCAAACTGGTATTAAAGCCATTGATGCGATGATTCCTGTAGGCCGTGGGCAGCGTGAGTTGATTATTGGTGATAGACAAACTGGTAAATCTGCTATTGCAATTGATACCATCATAAACCAAAAAGAATTTTATGCAGCTGGTAAGCCAGTGTATTGTATATATGTAGCTATTGGTCAAAAAGCATCTACCATTGCTGGTGTAATGAAAACATTGGAAGAAAATGGAGCTATGGCTTACACAACAATTGTTGCAGCTTCTGCTTCTGAACCAGCTCCTTTACAATTCTACGCTCCATTTGCGGGTGCAGCCATTGGAGAGTTTTTTAGAGATACCGGTCGTCCTGCATTAATTATTTATGATGATTTATCTAAGCAAGCGGTAGCTTATCGTGAGGTTTCTTTATTGCTTCGTCGTCCGCCAGGGCGTGAGGCTTATCCTGGTGATGTATTTTACTTGCATAGTCGTTTATTAGAAAGAGCTGCAAAGGTTGTTTCTAAAGATGAGATAGCTCGTCAGATGAACGACTTACCAGAATCTATCAAACATTTGGTAAAAGGTGGTGGTTCATTAACAGCATTGCCAATTATTGAAACACAAGCTGGTGACGTATCTGCATATATTCCTACAAACGTAATTTCTATTACCGACGGACAGATTTTCTTAGAAGGAAACTTATTTAATGCGGGTATTCGTCCTGCTATTAACGTGGGTATTTCTGTAAGCCGTGTGGGTGGTAATGCACAAATTAAATCGATGAAGAAAGTGGCTGGTACACTTAAGCTTGACCAAGCATTGTACCGAGAGCTTGAAGCGTTTTCTAAATTTGGTGGTGACTTGGATGCTGCTACTAAAAACGTAATTGATAAAGGTGCACGTAACGTGGAGATATTGAAACAACCACAGTACACACCATACGCAGTAGAAAAACAAGTAGCTATTATTTACTTGGGTACGCAAGGTTTAATGAAAAATGTATCGGTAAAAAGAGTGAAAGAATTTGAAGAGCATTTTTTAACGGAAATGAACAACAAATTACCAGAGGTAATGGCAGACTTTAAAAAAGGTGCTTTACCAGAAGATGGAATTAAGAAGATGGTAGAATTGGCAAATGGTATTATTCCGTTGTACAAGTAAACTATTTTATATTATACTAAAATGCCACCAAATTACTGGTGGCATTTTTGTTAGTCGAATATATTTTTTATAATATTAAGAAACGCCACCATCCATCAAATCCATTAAATTTTTTTTCTCCAAAACTTTTAGGGTAGCATCTCTTACAACTTCCATCGTTCTTTTTAGTCCACAATTGGTTTCGTCACAATCAGCACATTTAGAATAAAAATGTAAACTTACACAAGGGA
This sequence comes from Ferruginibacter sp., assembly GCA_043723285.1. GTDB lineage: Bacteria > Bacteroidota > Bacteroidia > Chitinophagales > Chitinophagaceae > Ferruginibacter. The sequence continues at coordinate 4,730 of JAYSOC010000436.1, forward strand.
GCATAGCTATAGGACCATCAACAATTCTAATCGCATTTGCAATAGATGTTTTTTTAGGTGATTGAGATAAATAATAACCACCCCCTTTTCCTTTCTTGCTTTCTAAAATATTATGTTTTTTTAGCAGCAATAAAATACTCTCTAAAAATTTAATGGGTATTTTTTTTACTTCTGCTATTTCTGCTATTAGCACGGGGCCTTCCCCATATTTTTCCGATAGGTAAGCAAGCGCTTTTAATCCGTATTGTGCTTTTTTAGATAGCATGGTTTGTGAGCTTCAAAAGTAAATAGTTTTTATGGAAATGTAAAACGCAAAGCTCAATTGCAAATTTATTTTCTTTTCAACTGCTGCATCAATGCCCTAAATTCTTTTGGGGCTTCTGCACACAATTCCACTTTAGCGCCATGGATATCTTCAAAATTAAGTTTGTAAGAATGTAGTGCCAATCTATTTATGATTGGCCTTTCCTCGTCATCATGCCTACTTAATTTATAATTCTTTTTTATAGAAGACAATAAAACTGGTTTTCCATCGCCATACAATGTGTCGCATACCAATGGATGGCCAATTTCTTTTGTGTGAACTCTTATTTGGTGTGTACGGCCTGTAAACAATTGAAAAGATACCAAAGAAAACTTTGCATTTGCATCCAACACTTCGTATCCAGTTTGCGATTCTTTTCCACTGCGATGCACGGTCATTATGCCTTTTCGAGTGAGATGGTCTGTAATGGGCGCTTCAATCATTCCAATTTTTTCTATAGGCTCGCCTATTACAATTCCTAAATAAAATTTTTCTACTTTTCTTTCTTCAAATATTTTACAAAGAAATTTATGTGCGGTTTCGTTTTTTGCAAATATTACCAAGCCGCTGGTATCTTTATCTAAACGATGTACTACAAAAATGTTTTTGTACTTATCTATCAAATATTCTTTTAGCGATTTTTCTGTTTGTTCTCTATCAGGTATCGTAAGTAAACCGCTTGGTTTATTCACTGCTACAAAATCATCATTTTCGAAAATGATATCGTATTTACTTTTTGCCACTCGTACCTTTTTTTGCCGTTGATGTATTTTTTTTCTTATCGCCTTTTCTTGGCTTTGAAGCTACCTTAATAGTAGGCACACCTGCTGCTTCATCAGCTAATTTTGCTAATGCTGCTTTCTTTTCAGAGTGTGTTTTAAACTTTCTAGGCTGTGGTATTTTTATAGCTCTTTCACGCTTTGGATTTGCTGCTAATGATACTGTGTCACCTAATGCTTCTGCTATTTCTGCATTGGTAAAATCTCTTCCTTTTCTATCTTCAAATGGTATGTCTTTTTTTGTAGGCACCGCACTTTTTTTCTCCTCCCCTATACTTGCAGCTATTTTTTTCCCACGTTTAGATTCGTTCATATATTTCAATACCCGAATTTCTTTTTCGCTCAAATAGCGCCACTTGCTACGCTCCACATTTTTCTTTGTAAGCCCCGCATACATTACCCTATCCAATCCCTTTACATCGTAACCCAAGCTTTCAAATATGCGGCGCACAATACGATTGCGACCGCTGTGTATTTCAATACCAATAATAGATTTGTCTTTTGCGTCTGCGTATGCAAGTGTATCCACAATCACCGGACCATCTTCCAAAGTAAGCCCTGTTATTATTTTATCAAAATCTGTTTTCGTTAAATTTTTATCTAATCTTACTTCGTATATTTTAGTAATTTCATAACTAGGGTGCGATAATTTTTGTGTTAAATCACCATCGTTAGTGAGTAATAAAACACCAGATGTATTTCTATCTAAACGACCAATAGGATAAACCCTTTCGTTGGTAGCTTGTCGTATCAATTCCAACACCGTTTTTCTACCTTGCGGATCATCTGTTGTAGTAATATAATCTTTTGGTTTATTCAATAAAATATAAACAAGGTTTTTTGTAACAAATAATTTTTTACCATTGTATTCTACTACGTCTGTAGGTTGTACTTTATAACCTGGCTCGTTGCAGATTGTATTATTTACTTTTACGGTATTAGATGCTATTATTTCTATGGCTTCTCTTCGAGAACTTACGCCACAATGTGCCAAAAATTTATTTAATGGCATAGCAACATCAGTAGTAGTTTGAGCACTCACAACCGGTTTTGCTACTGCTTTGCCCCCATTTTTCTTAGGCTCAAATACTGCTTTATTATCGGTATTTTTTGGTGTTTTTTCTGGAATGATTATGCCTTTTTTGGCTTGCCTAGCTTTATATTCTTCTGCTTTTTTTGTTTCAAAATAGGCTCGTTTTTCTTTAAGGGCTTTCTTTTTTTCTTGGCGGTATTCTTCTTTTATAACGCTATTCTTCTTAGGATTGATAAATTTTTTAAAAGCATCTTGTGCCATAATAAGGAGTTTTTGCTGTTTTACAACAGTAGGTAAGCGGCAAAGATATGAAATAAAAAGAGCTGTCAGCTTTTTTACCTGCAACTTATAAAACTTGCAATGAAAGTTAACAGCTCAAATAAAGGATGCCCTAAAGCATCCTTTATATTTTTTTTAAACTATAATTATTGTGCAGTGGGTTGCATTTCTCTCTCCTGCTTTGGCGCTTTTTCTGCCTTTCTTTTTTTCTTCATTTCGTCCATCTTTGCTTTTTGTTCTGGCGTAAGTATTGTCGCCATCTTACTTTGTTGCTCCGCCTTAAGAGCTGCTTTTTTTTCTCTCATTTCTTTTACTGTAATGTTGTCTTGCGCCTTTAGAGCCTCACGCTTAGCTTTCATTTCTTTGTGGTTGGCTTTTAATTGTGCTTGTTGCTCTTTAGTAAGATTCAATTCTTTCATCATCTTACCTTTTTCATGTTTGCCCTTATGACGTTCAGTCCTTTCTTTAACCTCTGTTGGTCTTTCTGTTTGTGCAGTAGTGGCTAAAGTAATCATACATGCCACAAATGATAATACTAATAATTTTTTCATGATTTTATTTTTAATTTTTATTTGTTATGCATCATAGACATTAAGCCAAAGAAATGGTTTAATCAATAAAATGTTAAAGCATTTATTAAATTTCTGTAATTAAAAAAGGATACAAAACGCATCCTTTTTTATAAAAATTATTTATTGCCCGGGATTCACGGGTATTTCTACTTTATCATCATCATCATGTTTTTCTTTTTTTACTTTCTTATTTTTATCTCCATTTCTGTTTTCATCATGTTTCCCTTTTTTACCTTTCTCATGTTTGTCACCATTTCTGTTGTCATCATGTTTTCTTTTTTCAGCTTTATCATGGTCGTCATCTTTGTCCTCATGCCCCATTTCTCTTGCATCATTTTTTTCATTGCCTTTCACTTCGTTATTTTTTCTTTCTTCTCTTTGCTTTTTCATTTCTTCACGCTTAGCTCTTTGCTCGGGTGTAAGATTTAGGTCATTCATTCTTCCTCTACCTTCACCTCTTCCTCTTTGGCGATCCGCTTTTTTAGTTGGTTCTACTGTTGTTACTGCTGCTTTGTCTGTTTGTGCCATTGTGCTCATGGTAAGCATGCAAGCAGCAAATGATAATGCTAATAATTTTTTCATAATTGATGTTGTTTTATTTTATTTTATAATGTAATGTAGACTTTATTTAATTGAAATTGTTTGCGTAGAAATGTTAAATAAATCCTAGCCCTTATTGGCCAATTGCCCACAAGCCGCATCTATATCTTTTCCTCTACTTCTTCTTACCCTCACATTTATTTTATGTTTTATAAGATAATCTGTAAATGCATTTGTTCTTTCTTCATCTGGCTTCATAAAACTTACCCCAGCTATAGGATTGTACTCAATTACATTTATAAGATGTGTTGGTACTTGTTTATATATTTTTACTAAGTTTTCTGCATCTTGCAAAGAGTCGTTTAT
>JAYSOC010000437.1:0-3412 GCA_043723285.1 Ferruginibacter sp.
CTCGTATCCTTCACATCTTTATAGGTACCCGGTTGGTTAAGCTCATGCGATGATAAGCCTGTACCTGCAGCTGGCGAGTATGGCTGTATGCTCACGCTCTCATACAAGTAATCTTTTTTGTACAACTGGCTTAGGCACCACCAAAGTGTTTCAATATATTTATTTTCAAAAGTTACGTATGGTTTTTCCAAATCTACCCAATAACCCATTTTTTGTGTAATGTCATCCCACTTATCTTTAAACTGCATTACCACTTCACGGCATTTTGTATTATAATCTTCTACCGATATTTTTGTACCAATATCCTCTTTGGTTATGCCAAGCATCTTTTCTACACCTAGTTCTATTGGCAAGCCGTGGGTATCCCATCCACCTTTTCTTTTTACCTGAAAACCTTGCATGGTTTTATACCTACATACCAAATCTTTTAACGTACGACTAATAACATGGTGTATGCCAGGCATTCCATTTGCACTTGGCGGTCCTTCATAGAATACAAAAGGCGTTTTGCCTTCACGCAATTCCACACTTTTTTCAAAAGCATTTGTTGTAGCCCATTTTTGCAGTATTTCTTCACTTATGTTTGGAAGATTCAGTTGGCCGTATGTTTGGTATCCCGCACTCATCTGGTTTTTGTTTATTTTTTAGTTGGCGAAGGTACTATTTAAATCCATGGGTTTCACCCATGGTTACGCAAAGTCAACCCCGTTGGGGTTGGTAGCTGATAAAAAGCCGTGCCATTTTAGCTTCCTTTTGGGTTGACGTGCTTTGGATATTTATTGTCAATTCCAAAATATTAAATAATCGTGATGCTATTTTATGTGTGTTTGCCATATGTTATATTTTTAAAACTTATCAACAAAATAAGCCATTGGCATAGTATTGGGGACTAATAATTTGAATTAATAAGAAAAAAATATCTTTTTATAAGAAGCTGGTTTTAGGGTTTTATTAGGGAAAACGGGAGCATTATTGTTCCCGTTTATTTTTGTGATGATGTATTTATGGAAAAGGTAAAAACAAACATCTTAGATGATATTTACTTTTTATGAATAAAATACTCTGCTTAGCTGTTTTACTTACGGCTTGTTATTCCAAAGAAAAAAAGAATACTCCAGTTGTACATCGTGCTGCTATTGCAGCAGCAAAAAATATTAATTACGACTCTTGCAAAAAAGCCATTGCCATTATAAAACGCCAGCATAAAACCAACTGGGCAAAATTATCGATGGCAGAAAAAGAAAAATGCTTTGCCCATGCAGTTACTAAAACCATTGCGCCTGCTTGGATTGGTACTCAGTGGGATTTTAATGGTATAACCCAAGTGCCACAACAAGGAAAAATTGCTTGCGGATATTTTGTTACAACCGTTTTAAGGGATGCAGGCTTGCCTATTGAAAGAGTCAAACTAGCGCAATGTGCATCTGAAAAATTAGTAACATCGATGGTGCAGGATAAGTATGTAAAACGTTTTAGCAATATTGGAATGAATGATTTTATGGCATATTTAAAACTCAACGGATTTGGATTGTACATTATTGGGCTAGATAATCATACTGGTTTTATTTTTAATGATGGCATGGATATTTGGTTTATACATGCTACATTTATTGGTACAAATGATGTGCAAAAAGAAAAAGCAGCTACAAGTTCTATTTTAAAAAACAGTAAATATAGAATTGTAGGAAAAATAAGTGCCGATGAATTGGCCTTGACAAAATGGATAGAAAGTTAAAGAGAAATTCCTAAAATAATTCTTGCTTCTACCCTTTCGTGATCATCTAAAACTTTTGAAGATGGCGAATGAATTGTTTTATGCACATTGCCCAATTGTGGTAAATAATTGGCAATAACGAACCACCTATCTCCACGATAATTAATGGTGGGGCCAGCAAAGAAAATAGAATTTTGCCAGCCGTTATCTTTTTTTACATCGTTACGATTTCTCAGCTCTACGCCCAAACCTAGCGGTATGCTTACGTTATACATGTAACCAACACTAAACTCAATAGGCATCTCCCAATTTTTTGATATGGTTTTATTATCCATCCATACAAATTCTTTTTCAAATTCGTACACCGCATTAAAAGCCAATAAGTTTTTACCAATTGTTTTGTCGGCAATAAACTTTATTTCCAATTCTATTTCATCTCCGCCTTTTACACCCCACTCACCATAAAGTGCAACATTTATTTTGCTAAAAGGTTTTGATACTTTCCATTTCCATTCGTTGCTAAAACCAATTTCATTGCTTACAATAGTTTCGTTAGCAGTTTCGCTAAATCTTTTTTGATATCGATTAAAATAAAAAGCCGTTTGCACTTTTTTGCCAAGTCCTATTTCTACTTCCATTCTTTGGTCTTGCGCATGAAAAAATTGGCTTTGATGTGCAATGCGTGATGTATGCCAAAACTCAATATCAATAGCGCCTTTGGGCAACACATTGCTTGTGTATGACCTTGCAAAAAAACGATCTTGTGCTTGGGAAGAAAATGTGTTTATGCAAAGGATAAGAAAAAATATTTTTTTCATAGTTGTTGTTTTGTGCAAAGAACATGCTTACATTAAACAACCATTTACAAAAACGGGAAAAGCATTTACGGAAATGGGAAACAAAAAATTATCTTAGCAGCAACTCACAAGGTTTTATACCCGTTTGTTTTTTAAATGCTGTACTAAAATGCGATATGGAAGAATAACCCAACAAATGCGAAACTTCGGTAACACTCAAGCCTTTTTCGTACAGCAAATATTTTGCATGTTCCATGCGTTGGCTTTGATAAAAATCGAAAATGGTAGTGCCAAATATTTCTTTAAAGCCTTTCTTTAAATAGCATTCGTTTATTGCTACCTTGCGGCTAAGCGCCTTTATAGTAATGGGTTCACCAATATGTTCTAATAAAATTTTTCTAGCATTTATAATTTTTGCTCTATCTTCTGCATTGTCTAAAAACTTACAAGTAAATGTAGTTTCTTCTTTTTCGCCAAGCATACAATCCATGCTATACAACAATAGCATTTGCATTTGCGCATTTACAAAAATATTGGCAGAGCTATCTGTAAAAGTATGGTTCAGCATGGCTTCTATTACCATTCTTGTTTTGCTACAAAGCGGCAGCATTTTACTGAACGAAGTGGTATGTTTAAACGCAATCACATCTTCCGATAATGTTTGTGCATTTTTATTTGCCTTGGCAAATTGTTGTAAATAAGAAGGAGAAAAACTAAAGCTTAATACATCTATACTATCTACTTTATCTGAACAATTATATGTGCCACTAAGTTTGCAAGAATCGCACTCGGTTTGTTTTTGCCTGCAATACACATTACCACTTACACAAAATTTTAAGTTGAGCATATTATCAGACGCCGCATTCTTTACATATTGATATTCTAAAATGCCAGTATCATC
>JAYSOC010000438.1:0-3410 GCA_043723285.1 Ferruginibacter sp.
ATATTCCTACAGATTTAATTTTACATTCATTTGCTTACAATGTAACTTTTCTTGGCGCTGCCTCAAATGCCGAAAGATTGCCGGATAAACCTTTGAGCATTTACAAAAATTATTTTATAGGAAATGACCAAAAAAAATGGGCGAGCAATTGTAAAGTATATAATGCAGTAACTTATAAAAATGTTTATCCAAATATTGATGTAAGATATTACAGCACGCAAGATAAATTGAAATACGATTTTATTGTACACCCGGGTGGTAATCCTGCTGCAATAGCCATGCGTTATGATGGTGTTTCTTCTTTAAACATTAAGAAAAAAGAATTAATAATTGGCACAAGTGTAGGCGATGTAAAAGAGTTGGAGCCTTACACATACCAAACCAATGTTTCAAAAAGAGCGGATGTGGTTACAAAATATGTAGTGAGAGATAATGTTGTAACATTTGATGTGAGCCAATATGATGCAAGTGCAACTTTGGTAATAGACCCACAAATTATTTTTTGTTCGTTTACTGGTAGTAGTGTTGATAATTGGGGCTATACCGCTACACCAGGTATTGATGGAAGTTTTTTTGCAGGCGGTATTGTAGATGGTAATGGTTACCCAGTTTCTTTAGGTGCATATCAAACAAATATGCGTGGTGGTAAATGGGATATGGGTATTATTAAATTTTCTCCAAATGGCAGTGCAGCTATTTACGCAACTTATATTGGAGGCGGAGGAAATGATTTTCCGCATAGTATGATTGCAGATGCCGCAGGTAATTTAACCATTGCAGGTAAAAGTAATTCTCCAGATTATCCTACAACAAATTCTATTGGCGCACTAGGCGGTTATGATATAGTTATTACAAAAATAAATGCCGCTGGTACAGCATTAATTGGATCTGTAAAAATTGGCGGAACAGGAAATGACGGTGTAAATATTAGAGAAAAAGAAGATGACCCAACAAATGGAATTGGCACAGATAGATTGCGTAGAAATTATGGAGATGATGCTAGGAGTGAAGTAATATTAGATGCAAGCAATAATATTTATGTAGCATCTTGTACACAATCAAATGATTTTCCAGTAGTAGCTGCATTGCAAACAAATAATGCAGGTAAACAAGATGGTGTTATTTTAAAATTTAATAGTAATCTTACTTCTTTATTTTTTTCTACATATTTTGGAGGTGCAGATGAAGATGCGTGTTTTGTTACTGCCATAAACCCTGTTACAAATAATTTATATGTAGCTGGTGCAACTATTAGTAGCAGTTTACCTGGCGATAAAACCGGTGTTATCTATCCAGCATCTCAAGGCAATATTGATGGTTTTGTAACAGAGCTTTCACCAAATGGAGTTTCCATTAAAACTACTTTTTTGGGTACAGATCAAATTGATGTTGTGTATGGATTAAAATTTGATAAACTTGGCTTCCCTTATGTAACTGGTACTACAACTGGTAGCTGGCCAAGAAGAAATGCAAATTATTTTTCGGCTGGCGGCAAACAATTTATTGCAAAATTAAAACCAGATTTATCCGATTATATTTATTCTACTGTTTTTGGAAAAGGTGCTCCAGTACCAGATATTTCTCCAACAGCTTTTTTGGTTGATAGATGTGAGAATGTATATGTATCAGGTTGGGGAGGAGGAATAAATGCTAGTACAAAATATCCTAATGGAAATACTAATGGATTGCCAGAAGTAAATCCACTTTCTCCAATACAAGCAGCAGATGGGCAAGATTTTTATTTTTTTGTGTTAAGTAAAGATGCTCAATCACAATTTTTTGGTTCGCATTTTGGGCAAAATGGTGGTTTTGGAGATCATGTGGACGGTGGCACAAGCAGGTTTGATGTAAATGGTATAATTTACCAAGCGGTATGTGCAAATTGTGGTGGAAGGACTTCTAGTTTTCCTGCTACTTTTCCTACAACGCCTGGCGTATATGCAGAGTTGAACGGGGCTTTGGGTGGAGGATGTAACGAAGCTGCAGTTAAAATAGAAATGAGTTTTTCGGGAGTAGGCGCTCAAATACAATCAGAAATTGAAGGAGAAATAAATGACACTTTGGGTTGTATTCCGCTACTAGTAAATTTTAAAGACCTTAGGAAAAAAGGTGTAACTTATTATTGGAATTTTAATAGTGTTGTATTTCCGAATGCTGTAGATACGATAACTACAAACCCTGCTGCTAATCACATTTTTAATACTGTGGGTGTTTTTAGAGTAAGGTTAATTGCAGAAGATTTATCTACTTGCAACCAGCGAGATACATCTTACATAAACATAAGAACTGGTAGAGATAAAGTAACGCCACAATTTAAAAAAATAAAATTGGGCGATTGTAAAAGCACCACTTATCAATTTACAAATACTACAAGCTCTGTTGGTGGCTCATCTTATTTACCACAAACTTTTATTTGGGATTTTGGAGATGGTTCGCCTATAGACACCACTGATTTTTTACCAGATTTTCCGCACACATTTCCTGGGCCTGGCACATACAAAATAAAATTGAGTGTAATAGATTTGAGATTTTGTAATGCACCAACAGATACAGTTGAACTACTTCGTATAAATGAAAATGTAAAAGCCATTCCAAATGAAGTTACTCTTGGGTGTGCTCCTTACACTGCCATATTTAAAAATAAATCTTTAGGCGGCTTGTCTTGGTTGTGGGAGTTTGGCGATCCATCTTCTGGCACACTTAATACATCTTCCAATTTTGAACCAACACATTATTATCAAAATGTTGGCACTTACAAATACCGATTAATTGCTTTCGATTCTACTACTTGTAATAAAATTGACACATCGGCATATATTACTTTGGAAGTGGTACAAAAACCCACAGCTAAATTCACTTGGGCTCCAAATCCGCCACAGGCAAACGTGCCAGTAAGGTTTACTAATCTTTCTACTTTTGCTGATACGTATTTATGGAATTTTGGAGATGATGAAAGCTCTTCAGAATTTGAGCCTGTGCACGAATACAATGCTACTAAAAATTATTCTGCACAACTTATTGCATACAGTAGAGCAGGTTGTTCAGACACTGCAAATATTATTGTAAGCGCACTTATAAATCCTCTGCTAGATGTACCCAATGCATTTACACCTGGTAGATTTGGGGTAAACAGTATAGTAAATGTGCGTGGCTTTGGTATTGATAAAATGGATTGGAGAATTTATAACCGTTGGGGACAATGCATTTTTAAATCGAATAATAAAAAACAAGGATGGGATGGAACATATAGAGGTAAATTACAGCCAATAGATGTATATAGTTATACCTTAGATGTAGAACTAACAGATGGTAATAAAATTAGAAAGACTGGGGATATTACTTTGTTGCGATAAAGAAAAGTTCAAAGATTAAGGTTCAAAGTTTAAAGTTATTTCTTAAATTAGTACATT
>JAYSOC010000439.1:0-8577 GCA_043723285.1 Ferruginibacter sp.
TGACAATCTTTAAAAAAATCGAACTTCTATTATCCTTTTAATGTTTCCCCTCTCCTATTAAAATCAACCCAAAAATAGCATAATTAAGTATGTCGTAAAAATTTGCATCCATGCCTTCACTTACAATGGTAGCGCCTTCATTTGCTATAATTTGTTTTATGCGCAATATTTTGGCCAGGGATAAATCTACAAAACTTTCCTGACTCATTTCTCTCCAAGCCTCGCCATAGTCATGGTTTTTATCTTGCATTAATTTTTTTGCAGCGGCTACTTTTCTATCGTAAATTTCCATTACAATTGCCGCATCCAATTCCTCAGGCATTTCATTATTTATTTCCAATTGTATTAGCCCAATGATGGCATAATTTACAATTCCAGTAAACTCACTCTTTTTATCGTCTCCAATTTTTTGTGTAAGCCCATTTTGAATATTACGAATGCGCTTTGCCTTTATGTAAATTTGGTCTGCTACAGAAAGTGTTCTATAAACACGCCAAGATGTACCATAATCTTTTGTCTTCTTTAAAAAAATTTCTCTGCAAGTATGTATTACATTGTCGTATTGCGCTAAAGTATTTGTCATGCTTATTTTTTCTTTGCTGGTTTTTTTACTGGCGTTTTAGGTTTTATCATTTCTTTTGATGTTACAGTTTTCTTAGCAGGACTTTTTGTTCCTTTGGTTGAAGAAGTCACTGTCGCAGCAGCTTCCACAGCTTTCTGTTCTATCATTTGCTTTCTCATTTCGGCTGCTGCTTTAGGGTCTGCTTTTTGCAAACTATCTAAATACTTCTTTTGTAACACTTTCATTTTCTTTTCTTGTATGGCATTATCAGCTGCTACTTGTGCTTTGTTGAGTACAGATAATACTTCTACCTCAAAAATTAAATTTGCATTTGCAGGAATATCGCTACCTGCACCTCTAGTACCGTACGCCAATGTAGATGGAATATACATGATCCCTTTTGTACCTTTTTGCATCATAAGCAATGCATCCGTCATACCTGGTATTACGCCACTTCCAAGGCTCCTATCTTCGGTAAGGTTTACTAAAAGTGGGTCTGTATGCCCTTTAGATTCATCCATATTTGTATCGAAAATACTTCCATCCAAAGTTTTGCCTTTGTATTTTATTTTTACAAATTTTGTATTATCAAGCTTTGCGCCAATACCGGGTTTTACTATTTGTACAAAAGTTCCTTTTGGAGATTTTGTAACAACTATTTTATTGGTAGCTACATAATCAATCAGTATTTTATCATCAATAATAATTTGCGCAGCTTCTTTTTCTTTTGCAATGGCTTCTTGTTTAGCCATATTTTCTTTTTGTACTTTGTCTGCTTCGTCTTTTGTCTTATACACATTTACAATTTTAATATTGGTATAAATAAAATCGCCTTTGTCCATAAAAGGGGGCATAGAGCCTTGCGGCTGTGCTTTAAACAAAGAATCAACCATTGTTTTTGTAGAAACACTATCGCCATTTCTCATCTGCATAAATAATTTATAATATGCAGGCGGAATAGTTGTAGAATCAAAAGGCATAATTTGAGAACCGCCTGTTTGTCTTGTATTGGTAAGCACAGAATCTTTTCCAATACCGTATAATATTGATTGAAAGTGCATTTCTAAAAACTCACCATTTTTTAATATTTCATTTTTACCTTCAGATACTATTTTGTATTCCATTCCATCCTCCCCTTTTAAATAACCAACATCATTTTGGGCTAAAGCATGTAAAGAAACTATGGCAATTAATAAAGAGAGCAGTTGTTTTTTCATTTTCATAATTTTGTATATCTTCAAAAATACTGATACTCTAGCAAATGTTTACACTTAACTGTAAAGGAAAATTAATTTCTACCCAAATGCCAATAATAATGGGCATTATAAATGCCACGCCGGACTCTTTTTATGAGGGATATTTGGCAAAAGGAATGGACGGAATACTTGCCTTAGCCAAAAAAATGATACATGATGGCGCAACTATATTGGATATTGGCGGGCAAAGTACCAGACCATATAGTGGGCGTATTTCTGTGGAAGAAGAACTAGCAAGGGTTATTCCTATTATTGAAAGCTTACATGTACAATTTCCTGACACGATTATTTCTGTAGATACATATCAAAGTAAAGTTGCCATTGCTGCCGTGCAAGCAGGTGCAAGTATGGTAAACGATATTAGTGGCGGGCAAATGGATGCAGGAATGATAGCAGCTGTGGCAAGCATGCACAATGTGCCTTATATATGTATGCACACAAAAGGAACACCCGAAACCATGCAAGCACAAGCTGTGTATGATGATGTAACCAAAGAAGTCTTGGAATATTTTATTGCTAAAATAAATGAATGTAAAAATGCTGGTATAAAAGATGTGATTGTTGACCCAGGTTTTGGTTTTGCCAAAAATGTGGAACAGAATTATACACTGCTTAAAAATTTATCTATTTTAAAAATGCTTGATAAGCCAATATTAGTGGGCATTTCTCGAAAAAGCACAATTTACAAAACGCTTGGCATTACTGCTGCTGAAGCATTAAATGGCACAACAGTTTTAAATACCTTGGCGCTTAAAAATGGGGCAAGTATTTTGAGAGTGCATGATGTGAAGGAAGCTGTGGAAGCAGTTAAATTAATGGAGCAATATAAAATGTAAACCAATGACTTCAAATTCATGCTTTTGATGTGGCAGTTGGGACAACCACCTCTAAATTCAAGAATTTGCATTTGTAGGAACACGCCTTTGGCGTGTTCAAGACTGCATTCGCCACAGGCGAATTCCTACAAAAGTAACCGCATAAAAAAAGATGCCCTAAAGCACCTTTTTTATATTATCCTAAGTAGGCTTTTAATGCACCACTGTATCTTGCTTTTTGTAAGCGCTTAATGGCTCTTTCTTTTATTTGGCGAATACGCTCTTTGGTAAGGTCGTATTTATGTCCAATTTGTTCTATCGTTACTCCGTTTTCTCCATCTAAACCAAAATAAGCGTTTACTATTTCTGCTTCTCTCGGGCTCAATGATTTAAGCACACGACGAATTTCACTTTTTAATGAATCGTGCATTACATCTTCATCTGTTTCGCTGCTGCCTTTTAGCAAATCGCCCATGGCTACATCTTCTGCTTCGTGCACTGGTGCATCTAAAGAAGTATGACGTGTATTGCTTTGGAAAATATTGTTGATTTCTGTTTCACTCATCTCTAGCAATTCTGCAAGTTCTTCGGTAGATGGCTCACGCTCGTGCTCTTGTTCAAAAGCCATATAGGCTTTGTTGGCTTTATTATATGTACCAATTTTATTTTGTGGTAAACGTACCAAACGACCTTGCTCAGCCAGTGCTTGCAAAATAGATTGACGAATCCACCAAACGGCATAAGATATAAATTTGAAACCTTTTGTTTCATCGAAACGCTGTGCTGCTTTTATAAGGCCAAGGTTTCCTTCGTTAATTAAATCGGATAAAGAAAGCCCTTGATGCTGGTATTGCTTAGCCACAGAAACCACAAAACGCAGGTTGGCTTGCACCAATTTATCTAGCGCACGTTGATCGCCCATTTTAATTTTTTGAGCAAGAATGGTTTCTTCCTCTGGGGTAATCATCGATATCTTAGAAATTTCTTGAAGATATTTTTCAACCGCTTGAGAATCTCTATTGGTTATCTGCGTTGCTATTTTTAATTGCCTCATTGTAAGTAATTAGTTTGCGAATGTTAAATTTTGCTGTTGCAAATGCGTGCAAAGGTACATTTTATAGTCTGTTTTTCAAAAAAATAGCTGAAGAATATTTTGTTGTTTGGAGTTAAATACTTATATCAAATACCATGCTAAAAATTATATAAGGCAATATTTTGTGAGGTGTTTAGATAATGTGGGTAAAAGCTGAAATAAGATTTACTGCTAAAGGGCTGCGGGATAGAAGTGAAAACCGAAGCGCAGCGCAGGTTGTAACGTATAGCCCGAACAAAAGCACCATAGCGAGGTGAAGATAACAGCCCCAAATTGTATTTGCATTTTTTTTCTAACACTTTATAAAATCGGTTAATTATATTTGTTTAATGAAGATAGATTTACGCTCAGATACTTTTACAAAACCATCGGCTGCCATGCTGGAATGTATGTTTACCGCCGAAGTGGGCGATGATGTGTTTGGTGAAGACCCAACGGTGAATGTTTTGGAGGCTTACTGTGCCAATTTATTTGGTATGGAAGCTGCGCTTTTTTGCCCTAGTGGTACAATGACAAATCAAATAGCAATTAAATGCCATACGCAACCTGGCGATGAAGTTATTTGCGATAAAGTGAGCCATGTATATATTTATGAGGGCGGTGGCATTGCTTTTAATAGTGGGGCGCAAGTAAAAACGATTGATGGTATTCGTGGATTGGTAACTGCAAAAGATGTGCAAGCTTGTATAAATCCTGATGATGTGCATAAAGCAAATACTTCTTTGGTTGTGTTGGAAAATACTGGCAATAGAGGCGGTGGGAGTTGTTACGAATTTGAAGAAATATTAAAAATAAAAAAAGTATGTGAAGAAAATGGTTTGAAATTGCATTTGGATGGTGCAAGATTGTTTAATGCTCTAGTGGCAACAAAACAAACCGAAAAGCAATATGGCGGGGTGTTTGATAGTATTTCTATTTGTTTAAGTAAAGGATTGGGCACGCCAGTTGGAAGTGTTTTAATTGGCAAAAAAGATTTTATAAAAAAGGCAAGGCGAGTAAGAAAAGTTTTTGGTGGTGGTATGCGCCAAGCTGGTTTTATGGCTGCTGCTGGTATGTTTGCGCTGCACAATAACGTAGAGCGTTTAGTAAAAGATCATCAGCATGCAAAGCAAATAGCACATGCATTATTGGAAAAAGATTTTGTGGGTAAGATGATGCCTGTGGAAACGAATATCATCATTTTTGAAATATTGAGCGAAGGTGGCCCAGTGGCTTTTTGCGAACAAATGAAACGAAATGAAATATTTTGTTTGTCGATTTCGGCAACACAGGTGCGTATGGTAACTCACTTAGATGTGCATGAAGAAATGGTGGCGCATGTGCTACAAGTTATAGATGCAATGTAACTTTTGAGAATTATATTTGCTTTTACATTAAAGCACTAACCGCAATGCCATTCTTTTTAAAAGAGTTTACAATTTTCAATCGCAAAATTTCTTTTGCTGCTATTTTTTGGTTTTCGTTAGCAATAATAGCTTCGGTTATTCAACTAAAAAGAGGAGCTCCAGCTTATAACAATTATTTGATTTTTAAAGGCGTTTTTTGGCACACGATTGCTCAAGATAAT
This sequence comes from Ferruginibacter sp., assembly GCA_043723285.1. Taxonomy (GTDB): domain Bacteria; phylum Bacteroidota; class Bacteroidia; order Chitinophagales; family Chitinophagaceae; genus Ferruginibacter. The sequence goes on from JAYSOC010000439.1 coordinate 5,294, forward strand.
TTATATGATTACTATAATCTCGAATATTTTGATGTAAATCACTATGGTCCAATTTTTAGTTTTGTAATTGCTCCGTTTGCAGTGTTACCAAATGTTTTGGGGTGTTTTTTATGGTGTTTTGCAAATGCAGTTTTCCTATTTTATGCAGTTAGAAAGTTACCTGTGTCTCACAAAAATCAAAATATTATTTTATTGATTGGAGCATTGGAAATGATGACCGCTACGCATAATACACAGTTTAATCCTATGCTTACATCTTGGATTATATTTTCATATATTTTGGTAAAAGAAAAGAAAGATTTTTGGGCAACATTGTTTATTGCTGCTGGCATGTTTACAAAATTATATGGTGTGGTTGGCTTAGCATTTTTTTTATTTTCGGACAATAAAATAAAATTTGTATGGTCTTTTGTATTTTGGTGTGCTATTTTGTTTTTTTTACCAATGCTTTTATCATCTCCTAATTTTATTATACAGTCATACAAAAATTGGTATTTTTCACTTGCCGAAAAAAATGATTCTAATCAAGACTCTGCCATGCAAGGAATGTCTGTAATGAGGCTTCTTAAAAAAGTATTTTTTATTAAAAATTTAAAAGATATATATGTTTTAGGTATTGCAGCTATTTTGTATCTATTACCAATGCTACGCAATAGCCAATTCAAACAAAAAAACTTTCAGCTTTCTTATCTTGCTTTTTTATTAATAGGTTTGGTAATATTTAGTTCTTCGGCCGAGAGTGCTACTTTTGTAATAGCGATGATGGGCGTGGGAATTTGGTATATATTGCAAGAAGAAAATAAATGGTGGATAATAGCATTATTGGTTTTTGCATTAGTGCTTACAAGTCTTTCCACAACTGACTTTTTTCCAAAGTTTGTGAAGGTTGAATACGTAAGACCTTTGGGGCTAAAAGCTTTACCTTGTTTTTTAATTTGGCTTACCATTGCTTTTCAATTATTGACAAAAAAATTTGATGAAATAAAATTAGTAGATGAATAAAAAAATTACAATAATTATTCCTGTTTATAACGAAGTGAGCAACCTTACTTTAATGTTGGATGCTTTAAAAAATGTATTTGCTCCACTACCCTATCATTACAATATTATTTTTGTAGATGATGGTAGTAGTGATGATAGTTTGAGTTTTATCAAACAATTGGCAAAGGCAAATAGCGAAGTAAATTATATTTCATTTTCAAGAAATTTCGGACATCAGAATGCATTGAAAGCTGGGTTAGATATGAGCGATGCTGATGCAGTAATAAGTATGGATGGAGATATGCAACACCCGCCATCATTACTACCACAGCTATTATCGTTATGGGAAGCAGGTAACGATGTGGTTTACACCATACGACAAGAAGAAAAAAATGTACCTTTTGTAAAAAGAAAAACAAGCAATTTATTTTATAGTATTTTAAACCGATTATCATCGATAGAATTAGAAAAAGGCACTGCAGATTTTAGGTTGCTTGATAGAAAAGTGGTGGATGTAATAAGAGAAATAAAAGAGTACGATTTATTTTGGCGTGGCATGGTAAAATGGTTGGGTTTTAAACAAGCATCTATAGAATATGCGCCTGCACAAAGAGCGAGCGGCGTATCTAAATATAATTTTAAAAAAATGATGGAGCTTGCTTTAAAAGGCATTACATCTTTTAGTACAAAGCCGCTTACCATTGCTATTTATTTGGGGTTTATTTGTTCTTTTGCATCGCTTTTATATCTGCCTTATGCAGTTTGGAGTTATTTTTATGGGCATGCCATTTCTGGTTGGGCATCTGTAATTGTAACCATCGCTTTTTTTGGAGGCATACAACTAATGATTCTTGGCATAATTGGTATGTATCTTGGTAAATTATTTATGCAAAGCAAACAGCGCCCACATTATATTATCAACGAAACAAATATTGTATGAAGGCTTATACACTATTAAGTTTTGATGTGGAGGAGTTTGATATGCCTTTGGAATATAATCATGCCATTTCATTGCCAGAGCAAATGGAAGTAGGCAAAAAAGGATTGGATGCATTGATTCCATTGTGGGAAAAATATAATTTAACCACTACCCTTTTTACTACGGCTAATTTTGCCCAAACTTTTCCTGATAGCATAAAAGCATTGGCAACAAAACACGAAATAGCTTCGCATACATTTTACCATTCCGATTTTAAAAACGAGCATCTTTTGCAATCTCGATTATTGTTAGAAGAAATATCTGGCACAAAAGTTACAGGACTGCGTATGCCTCGTATGCGTAAGGTAGAAATAGAAGAAGTTATAAAAGCAGGATATTTGTACGACTCATCCATAAATCCTACTTTTCTGCCCGGTCGTTATAATAATTTTCACTTACCAAGAACTGTTTATAGAGACGAGGATATGATTCGTATGCCTGCAAGTGTATCGCCAGTTGTGCGCCTACCCTTGTTTTGGCTAGGTTTTAAAAATTATCCTTATTGGTTGTTTTTACAATTGTGTACCCAAACATTAAAAAAAGATGGATACCTATGTTTGTATTTTCACCCATGGGAGTTTACAAATATTACTAGTTATAAAATGCCATACTATACAAAGAAACCAAATGGAATAATATTATTAGAAAGGCTTGAAAGATTGATAAATGACCTTGCAAAATATTCAGATTTTATTAGCATGCAAGATTATTTATCTTTGAAGCAGTTTATTAATAAAAATTAAAAAAGAAAAAGATGTTCCCTTCAATAAATGTGATAGAAACAAATGCTTGGAAAAAATTAGAAGAGAATTTTGAAAAGAAGAAAGGCAATTCTATAAAAACCCTTTTTGCAAATGATGCAAATCGTTTTAGTAAATACTCCCTGCAAACCGAAGATATATTATTCGATTTTTCTAAAAATAATATTGATGAAGAAACGCTTGGTTTATTAATTGACTTGGCAAATGAATGCGGCTTAAAAGATGGAATAAACGCCATGTTTGCAGCTGAAAAAATTAATAAAACAGAAGTTAGAGCTGTGTTGCATACTGCACTTCGGAATTTTACTGGAAAGCCAGTAATGCTCGATGGTATAGATGTAATGCCAGATATACAAGCAGTATTACTTCAAATGAAAAATTTTTGTACCAATTTGCATAATGGAACTTGGAAGGGATACACAGGTAAAAAAATAAAATACATTGTAAATATTGGCATTGGTGGAAGTGATCTTGGGCCAGTAATGGTAACGGAAGCTTTAAAACCATATTGGGTTAATGGGATAGAAACATTTTTTGTAAGTAATGTGGATGGTACACATATT
>JAYSOC010000440.1:0-8576 GCA_043723285.1 Ferruginibacter sp.
TGTTTGTTGTTTGTTGTTTGTTGTTTGTTGTTTGTTGTTTGTTGTTGGTGAATGGGGGCAGATTTATGGATTGTTTTTTAATGTTCGTATTTAGATATAGTATTAGTTCAATTGAACCTATATTAAGGTTATTTTATCGATATGGGTATAAAAGAATAGTTGATAATTGTAGATAAATAAGTACTATAATCCTGATGGCAATTTCCATAAAAAGCTAACCGAGAACGCAGATTTATAGTCAAAATTTTCTTTGTAAATCAAACCTAATGAAAGATATGACAGATTTAATATTATTAAAAAACAAAATAAAATCAATGTAGGTAAATTTTCTTCATCTATACAAAAATAAATCACTAAAAAATAACGGGAGTATAAATAAAAATAGTGAACCAGGTTATTTAATTAAAAACCCAGTTCACTTCTTTTTTATTTTATTATTATACTATTGTACTATTAATTTTTCCGAATAACCGTTTCCTGTTTTTGTATCCACAATCTTTATAATATAATATCCAGCTTTTAAGTTTTCTATTGGAAAGCTTTTCTCAATTTTCGAATTAAAAGATTGACACAATTTACCATCTGCGGTATAAATTTTAATATCGGTTTTGCCCAAACTAGATGGAATTAAAATTGTTGACTTATGATTAAAAGTTGGATTTGGAAAAATCACTATTTTTATCTCATCTTTGTTTGACATTACTTTTCTAATTTCACTATATTCGAATTGTCCATTTAGGTCTTTTTGTTTTAATCTATAATAAACCGCCTCACCTGCTGATGCAAATACATCGTTATATGCATAATTCATTTCAGAAGAACTATTGCCATTCAATGCTTTTGATGGCATAAATCCTATCGTTTTATACGTACCGTTTATTTCTTTCTCAATTTCAAATCCTGCATTATTTTGTTCAGCTTGTGTAGTCCAATTCAATATAGCTCCATTTTTTGTAGCCACTGCCGAAAAATAACTTAATTTGACGGGTAGTAAACTTGCACAAGGAAAAATTTCAGTATAAACCAAATATGATTTACCTATAATAGAAACTGCCACAAATATTTTCTTACTATATGCATCTATCGGAAATGGATAATTTTGGGCTCCCGAATTAAAAGGAGTTGACGGACTTATTGTAATTGGGTTAGCAATGCTAACATTGCTTAATAATAAGTCGGCAGCTGGTTCAAACAAGTTGTTTCCGTTATCTAGATAAACGTCATAATAAATATTCAATGTTGCTGATGGTGTTGAAATGGAAAAACTATAGTAAGACAAAAGGGGATTATTGGAACTTGTACATAATCCGTTTAAAGATGGATCAGTAATACCAACCTGAAAACCTTGCATAGCACATTGCACCTTTGCAGATGAAGCGTTAGAATTACTCGACCAAGCATCGCCAGTAAATACTAGACTATTACCACAAATAGTATTAGGAACTGTAATAGAAATATTTTTAATGATAAATCTTTCGGCTCCAACAGTTGTTGAAAGAACTTTTGTAACATTTATAGCCGCATTATTTAATACACTTTGTACTATTACTGTATTATCTGGTCCATAGGATGATAAAAGTAAAGGGCTAGCACCGAAATTGTTAATTGCCACATTAAGAATATCATTACCTAAAGCAGTAGCATTTGTAGGAGGAGTGTTGCCTGATTGATTGTAATTATAACTTGGGTATTCAGGTGTTTTCCAAAGATGAACAAAAATAATTTTATTACCGGAATTGGTAATCAAATCAAACGCCAAATTGAAAACAATAGTACAACTGCCATTCGTTTGCTGTTGGGTAGTTAAGATATCAACGGTTGGGCTAATAAAAGTGCATGCTTGGGCATGTGTGTAGTTTCTAGCTCCAAATAAAAATACACATCCGATTAAAAATAAATGTTTCATAATTAAATTTTTGGTGAAAAAAAAAATAATCATAAGAACGAAATAAAATACAGCCTTTTGAATGGATAATTTGGATTACAAGTGGAATTTTGGGGGCTAAATTCTCATAATTGCATACTTGGTAAACTTGTAATGCAAATCTAATACAAATTAGTTATTAATAAAATATTTTTTTATTAACAAGTGAACTTTATAAATTTTGTTGAGCGATACTTTGTATGCTTGGACGTACTACATTTCTAATTTGCTCTCTAACAGATTTGTTAATTAATATATTTTTACAACTTATTCTCATCATTTACTTGATTATATTTCGATTGTAAAAAAGTTCCCATCCCAATACTCTATACTGAATACTCAATACTGAATACTGAATACTCAATACTAAATACTAATTTTGCAGCATGAGCAAGGGTAAAGTTTTAATGGCAATGAGTGGCGGTATAGATAGTACCGTGGCGGCGCTTATGCTTCACAAAGAGGGGTATGAAGTGGTGGGCATTACCATGAAAACTTGGGATTATGACACCAGTGGCGGTGGCAATACAGGCAAAAAAGAAACTGGTTGTTGTAATTTAGATAGTTTTAACGATGCACGTCAAGCTGCGGTGCAACATGGGTTTCCGCATTTTATATTGGATATTAGAGAAGAGTTTGGTGGTTTTGTAATAGAAAATTTTGTAGAAGAATATATTGCAGGGCGCACGCCAAACCCTTGTGTAATGTGCAATACGCATATAAAGTGGCGTGCCTTGCTTAAGCGTGCCGATGCATTGAATTGCGATTTTATAGCTACTGGGCATTATGCGCAAGTGCACCAACATAGCAATGGAAGGTATTTTATAAGCAAGGGTTTAGATGAAACCAAAGATCAAAGCTATGCGCTGTGGGGTTTGCAACAAGATTTGCTAAAACGTACTTTATTACCACTAGGCACATATCATAAAACGGCTATTAGGCAAATGGCCCACGATTTTGGTTATCCTGAGCTTGCAAAAAAAAGCGAGAGTTACGAAATATGCTTTGTACCCGATAATGATTACCGAGGTTTTCTCAAAAGAAAGGTAGAAGGATTAGAAGAAAGGGTAAATGGCGGAAATTTTGTAGATACAAACGGAAAAATTTTAGGAACGCACAAAGGTTATCCATTTTATACCGTTGGGCAACGAAAAGGCTTGGATATTGCCCTTGGAAAACCAGCATTTGTAACAGAAATAATACCCGAAACCAATACAGTAGTGCTAGGTGATGAAGAAGCGCTAAATCGCACTGAGATGAGGGTTACGGGCATTAACTGGATGAAATATAATGGTATAACCGACGGAATGGAAGCCATTACAAAAATAAGATACAAGGATAAAGGCGCTTTAAGTAATATATATGCTTCCGACAATGGAATTACCGTAAAATTCTACGAAAATGTAAAAGGAGTAGCCCCAGGACAGAGTGCTGTTTTTTATGAGGGCAATGATTTGATTGGTGGCGGCGTTATACAAAGGGGAAAATAAGTTTTTCTGCCACGAATTACCGGAATTTTCACAAATGAGTTTCTTTAATAGTGCAAATTCGTGTAATTATTGGCGATAAAAAAACTTCGAAGTAGTTTCGATAATTCTTGTTTAAAGAAGCAGCAATTTGCGCCTCAAAACCATCTTTATAAAATAGTTATATCTTTATTGTATGAAAAAATTATTAGCAATTGTATTTTGTGTAATTGTTTTTGCGGCTTGTAAAAAACAGTCTGAAGAATTACAAGTTGTACCAATTAGCGATTATGCACCACTTACGGTGGGCAAATACATTACATATAGCCTCGATTCTTTGGTGTACGCAAGTTTTGGTACTATAGAAACCCATCGCTTATATGAGGTGAAATACCAAATAACGGATTCTATTACCGATAACCTTGGACGTAAAGCTTTCCGTTTGGTGCGATATATACGTACATTGCCCGCAGGTATTTTTGTGCCAGACAATACAGCTATGGCGGTAAACACTGGTAGCCGATACGAGTTTACAGAAAATAACCTAAAATATTTTAAACTAACGCTTCCAATTGCCGATGGTAATAGTTGGAAAGGAAATTCTGCTATAGATTTAGTTGTAAATCCTGCTACAGGAGAAGATTTAGCGTATTTAGCAGACTGGGATTATACATACACAGATGTAGAAGCTGCAAAAAAAGTAGGCACATTTAATTTAGCAAATACACTTACGGTAAATCAAAAAAACGATTCTATAAATTTACCCATAACGCCTACTACCAATATTGCTTACAAAGATTTTTCGCAAGAAATATATGCAAAAGGTATAGGCATGGTGTATCGTAATTTTTTACATTTCGAATATCAAAAAACCGCTTCAAGTTTTGTTTATAAAGGCTATGGTGTAAAGCTTACAATGATAGATCATAATTAAAAAATAATTTGGGGCTTTGGGCTTCAAATAAGTTTCAGCATTTGTTCGCCGCCCGCCTTCAATCTTTTGCTCGTTCCTCGCAAAAGGATTTTCGGCTAAGCGGCGCAGCCATTCATCAATGGTAATTCTATTTAGCAAAAATGCGAGCAGTATTTTTTTCTGCGAAAAGTTTTATAACAATAACCTTTACCTACTTTATTAATTGTATAAAATCTATTTACTTTAAGTATGCAAATACAAATACGCAAAGCCACCAAAGAAGATTGCCCAGCCATAATGCAACTTGTGCAAGAACTTGCTGAGTACGAAAAAGAACCACACGCAGTAACCGTAACCATGGAGCATTTTATAGAAAGTGGTTTTGGCGAAAAGCCAGTGTGGGAAGCGTTTGTAGCAGAAACTCCCTTTCCACCCAGTGGAGAGGGCAGGGGTGAGGTGGGTGAGGTTGTCGGTTTCGCTCTCTACTACATACGCTACAGCACCTGGAAAGGGCAGCGCATGTACCTCGAAGATTTATTGGTAACAGATGCTATGCGTGGCAAAAGCGTGGGCAAACTTTTAATGGATAAATTAATAGAAGAATGTAAAGTAAAAAAATACAGTGGCCTTGTGTGGCAAGTATTAGATTGGAACGAGCCTGCAATAAATTTTTATAAAAAATTTGAAGGCGTAGTTTTTGATGGAGAATGGGTGAATTGTAGGATAGATTTTTAAGTAATTTCAAAGCTTTCTTATAAAAAAAGAAAGCTTTTTTATGCCTAAAATTTCAAATAGATTGTTTTACTTTTGCTGCACAAAATTAAAAATTGATATTGGACTATTTGGAGCATCACTTTATATTTCAAGAGCGGACTTAATGATTAATAATAAATGATAAATAATCAACCTCGATACCTATGAACAAAATAACCATGCAAAACGGCACACTCAACGTTCCCAACAACCCCACAATACCTTTTATAGAAGGCGATGGCATAGGGCCAGATATTTGGAAAGGAAGTGTACGAGTATTTGATGCAGCTATAGTAAAAGCTTATGGCGGCGAAAAGAAAATAGAATGGCTTAAAGTATTGGCTGGCGAAGAAGCATTTAATGCCACAGGTAGTTGGATGCCCGAAGAAACCATGAATGCATTTAAAGAATATTTGCTTTCTATAAAAGGTCCGCTTACAACCCCTGTTGGTGGTGGTATTCGTAGCCTCAATGTGGCGCTAAGGCAAGAGTTGGATTTGTATGTTTGTTTGCGTCCCGTAAAATATTTTGAAGGTACACCAAGCCCAATGTGGCAACCAGAGAAAGTGAGCATGACAATTTTTAGAGAAAATACAGAAGATATTTATGCAGGTATTGAATTTATGACTGGCACGCCAGAAGCAAAAAAATTATTAAACTTTTTGGTAGATGAAATGGGTGTAAAAGCATTTCGTTTTCCCGAAACAACTTCACTAGGTATAAAACCAGTAAGCAAAGATGGTAGTGAAAGATTGATACGCTCTGCCATACAATTTGCTATAGAACATAAAAAGCCAAGTGTTACGTTAGTGCATAAAGGTAATATTATGAAATATACTGAAGGCGCTTTTAAAAATTGGGGTTATGAATTGGCGGAAAGAGAATTTGGCGGACAAGTTTACACCTGGCAGCAATGGGAAAAAACTAAAAAAGAAAGTGGCGAAGCGGTTGCAAATGAAGAAATGAAAATAAGTGCTGTAGGTGGTAAAGTAATTATTAAAGATGCCATTGCTGATAACTTTTTGCAGCAAGCATTATTAGCTCCGCAAGATTATTCTGTAATAGCTACGCTAAATTTAAATGGCGATTATATTTCCGATGCATTGGCTGCACAGGTTGGTGGTATTGGTATTGCGCCTGGTGCAAATATTAATTACCTTACTGGGCATGCGGTGTTTGAAGCTACACATGGCACGGCTCCACGTTTTGCAAATACAAATACGATGAATCCATCATCAGTAATATTAAGCGGTGTAATGATGTTAGAATATATGGGTTGGAGAGATGCTGCAGATATGATTACAAATGCAGTTGGTAAAACGATACGCAATAAAACAGTAACGATAGATTTTTATAATTTGATGAAAGACGCAAATTTGTTGAAGACGAGTGAGTTTGCAGATGAGATTATTAAGAATTTGTAGTTTTCTGAAGAATACTGTCATCAAAGGTTTTTTATGATTTTTATATTTTTAATTAAATTTTCTCAGTTTGATTATGTGTATAGAATTTGATATATTTGTGTATAAAAAAATATTTTAAAATGAGAACAAATATTGATATTGATGATGATTTGATGGAAAAGGCATTGAAATATTCAAAGCTAAAAACTAAAAAAGAAATTATTCATGCAGCCCTCGACGAGTATGTAAAATATCAAATGCGTTTAAAGTTACTCTCACTTCAAGGCAAAGTAAAATGGATAGGAAACTTAAATAAAATGAGGAGAAATGAAAATTAGTGTAGTTGATTCTTCAGTATGGATTGATTTTTTTAATAAAAAAACTACTCCACAAATTGAAATTGTAAAGTCTAGTTTATACACTTCTACTAAACACAGTCCTTTTATTATTTTACCTATTATCTACCAAGAAATTTTGCAGGGAATAGATAATGATAAGCAGTATTACTTGGTAAAACAGGTATTGCTTGGATTAGAAATGATTGAAATAGACCAAGTTTTGTATGCTGAAAAAGCTGCTGATTTGTATAGGAATTTAAGAAGAAAGGGAGTAACGATAAGAAAGGCAAATGATTGCTTTATTGCAGCTGTTTGTATAGATTATAAATTTCCAATTATCCATAACGACAAAGATTTTGATAATATAGCAAAACACACTTCACTTAAAATTTATAAATAAAACACATGAGTAAAATACAAGTAGCAAACCCCGTAGTAGAATTAGACGGCGATGAAATGACAAGAATCATTTGGAAATTTATTAAAGACAAATTGATACTTCCGTACGTAGAAGTGCCTATTCAATATTTTGATTTGGGCATGGAGTATAGAGATGAAACAAACGACCAAGTAACCATTGATGCAGCCAATGCCATAAAGGCTTGTGGTGTGGGTATTAAGTGTGCAACCATTACGCCCGATGAGCAGAGAGTAGAAGAATTTAAGTTGAAACAAATGTGGAAATCACCAAACGGAACGATTAGGAATATTTTGGACGGTACTGTTTTTCGTGAGCCAATTGTAATGCAAAATGTACCAAGGTTAGTTTCTAATTGGACGGCACCAATCATCGTTGGTCGCCACGCATTTGGAGATCAATACCGTGCTACAGATACAGTAATAAAAGGCAAAGGAAAATTAACCATGACTTTTACACCAGAGGGTGGGGGCGAAGCACAAGTTTTTGAAGTGTTCAACTTTAAAGGTGATGGGGTAGCTATGAGTATGTACAATACCGATGAAAGTATTTATGGTTTTGCAAGAAGTTGTTTTAATATGGCATTGAGCAAAAAATGGCCATTGTATCTTTCTACAAAAAATACGATTCTAAAAAAATACGATGGCCGTTTCAAAGATATTTTTGAAGAGGTTTATCAAAATGAATTTAAAGAAAGTTATGCAGCTGCTGGTATTACTTACGAGCATCGATTAATAGATGATATGGTAGCAAGCGCACTAAAATGGAATGGTAATTTTGTATGGGCTTGTAAAAATTATGATGGCGATGTACAAAGTGATACCGTAGCGCAAGGCTTTGGAAGCTTGGGTTTGATGACATCTGTATTGATTACACCTGACGGAAAAACAATGGAAGCTGAAGCTGCACATGGTACTGTTACTCGTCATTATAGAGACCATCAAAAAGGTAAACCAACATCTACAAATCCTATAGCATCTATTTTTGCATGGACAAGGGGGCTTGCTTTCCGTGGAAAATTAGACAGCAACCAACCATTGATTGACTTTTGTAATAACCTAGAGCAAGTTTGTATAGAAACAGTAGAGAGTGGAAAAATGACTAAAGATTTAGCCGTTTGTATTCATGGCAATAAAGTAGAACATGGTGCTCATTATCTTTATACAGAAGAGTTTTTAGATGCTATAGATGAAAATTTAAAAAAGAAAATGGCGTAGATTTTTTCTTTTGATTTCAATAAAACAAACGCCTCGATTTTTTCGAGGCGTTTGTTTTATTATAAAAATATTTTTACAATTGTATCATTATTTTTTCGCTACTATTTTTTATTACGCTGGTTTGTGTTTTGCTCCCATATTCAA
>JAYSOC010000441.1:0-8562 GCA_043723285.1 Ferruginibacter sp.
TTTCTCTCAAAAATTTGTATTGGCAACTGTTGCTATTTTTGCAGCTCTATTTTTTTCAAAATGTACAAATGCAGTATCGGAAACTAATTGCGATGGCTACACTGGCAAAGTAGAAAACAAACAAGCACTGGCTTTACAAGCCAAATGTCATTTTATGCCAAAAGATACAATAGCAGTTTGGACAGAACGGTATCAAAAAAACAAACCAACAATTGGAACAGCTTTACCAAATGCAAATAGCATATTGGGCGATTCGTGCTCGTTTAACAATAGTATTGTACGGGCCATTATTACAAACGATAGTTGCATTGGGCTTCGTGTCATTTATGGAATGGACGAAAATAATAAAGTGCATATAATATTGGTAGGCATAAACCCAGATTATGAAACGCTGTACATTGAAAAACCAAAAGACTGTGGCGAAGAAATAAATGCAGCTGCAAAAGATGGAAGTAGTGGAATTATTTTAGGTGGGGGAGAATGGGGAAATAACCCTTGAGAAAATAAGCTATTTTTTGTGAATTAATGAATGCTTAATTGTATTTTTTATGTGATGTCTTCACAATATTATAACTTTATATTAAAGTTGTATTAAATTTAGTAAAACTAGATTGTAAATTATAATGACAAAATTACTACAGCAAATTTTAGGTTTCACTTGTCTAATACCAAGCATTGTAGGATTATATAAACATAAAAAAATAGAGAGGAAATACCATCTTTTTATTTATATGGTAATGCTAGATTTTTTTATTGAAGTAATAAATTTTCTTATAAAATACACTTTTAAGAGTACTTTTTTGTCGGATGTACACTTGAATATCTACTTGCTTATTTATTTTTATTTATTTATGAAGTTGGCTTATATAAATAATTTTATAACTAAAAAAACAAGGAGTACGCTTCTTGTTTTTTTATTATTAGTAACTATTTTTAATATTTTGATTAATGGCAACTTTATAGATTTTTATAGGTTTGCTTTTGGCGTTTCTGCCACAATAGTTTTGTGTATTTATACCCATATTTTAAGTGTGCAAGTATTGGAAGTAAATTCAAAAATTACAAAAAATTTTTGGTTTTGGGTAAGTAGTTTTTCCATATTGTACAATGCATTTTTAATACTTTTGTTTAGTATAGTTTTTTTCTCTTTTGCTAATACGCCTTCCGGAAGAACGATTTTAAAAATTCATTATTTTGTAAATGCTATTACGTATTTATTCTTTGCATACGCCATTTATATTATACCAGAAAAAATAAATTTTAATAAACCAATTCAGCCATAAAAAATGTTTAACGAGGTTTACATAGCTTGTGTAATTATTTTAATTATCATTATCTTTTTTGTAACGGCTATAGTACGCCAGCAAAGAAAAGTATCGCTTTGGCAGCAAGCCCGCATAGCCGCCGAAATAAATACTTTAGAAGCCGAACGAAAACGTATAGCAGGAGATTTGCACGACGAACTTGGACCAATGCTCTCTGCTATAAAATTACAAATAAACCACCTGGAACCAGAAGACGAAGCAGAGAATGCAGTGCTCGAAAAATCATCAAAACAAATAGATGGCATTATACAACGCTTTAGAGAAATATCTTACGACCTCTTGCCTAATACACTCGTACGAAAAGGGTTTATAAAAGCAACGCATGAGTATATTAGTAAATTAAAAATATTACACCCAATACAAATAGAATTTACTACAATCGATTTTACTTTAAAGCCTGAGCAAGAAGTAAACTTATACAGGGTTGTACAAGAAATAATGCAGAATACCATTAAGCATGCAAAAGCAAATGCTTTATTAATAAATATTATTGCAAAAGATAAATCGATATTTTTACAAACAAAAGATGATGGTATTGGTTTTAATTACAGTGAGAAATCTTTAGAAGCAAAAGGTGTAGGTTTGTTGAGTTTGCAAAGCAGGGCGCAGCTTTTGGGCGGACAACTTGTAGTACACACACAACCTGGCAGCGGCACTACCTTCGAAATAGAAATACCAATTTAGATATATTAGATATGGAATTAGCAAAAGACAATATTAGATTATTGATAGCAGATGATCATGAAATTTTTAGAGATGGGTTTAAATTAATGCTCTCAAAGTTTAAAGATATAACTTTAGTAGGCGAAGCCGAAAATGGTTTGCAATTGGTAGAGCTTGCCAAAAAATTGGACCCCGATGTAATTATTACCGATATAAAAATGCCAGTAATGGATGGTATTGAAGCCACACAAAAAATTGCAGAAATACTGCCACACATTGGTATTATTGGTTTATCTATGTTCGATGAAAACGATTTGATAATAGATATGCTTGAGGCAGGCGCACAAGGTTTTCTTATAAAAAATGCTGGTAAGGTAGAAATAACAGAAGCCATACGCAGCGTGTATAACAACGAGCCGTACTATTGCAAAACCACCAATCATAAGCTGGCTACAATGATTGCCAAAAGCCGTTTTAACCCCTACAAAAAAACAGATAAAATAGAATTTACCGAACGAGAAAAAGAAGTGATATATCTTATTTGCAAAGAAAATACCAACAAAGAAATAGCCGATAAACTTGCTTTAAGCCCACGAACAGTAGAAGGTTGCCGCCTAAAAGTATTAGAAAAAATGAATGTAAAAAATACTGTGGGGTTAGTGGTGTATGCTATGAAGAATGGGTTTTATGTGGGGTGATGTTTTTTGTCATCCTAGTAAATCTCAAATTGTATTTGAGATTTACTAGGATGACAGGTTCCCCTTTTATTGGCTGCATTTAAAAATATCGCAAGGGTTGTCAACCTTAATTGGTAATTTCAAAATAAATGTACTCTGTAAAGGTTGACAACCCTATTGGCAAACTGCGATATTTTTAACTGCGCCCCTTTTATTTACTTTTTATTTTTAATTTCGACCAAAGTTTTAAAATTCTGTGATGTAACAATTTTTTTGCCGGATTTTTTTCTAAATCTTTTCTTGCTTTTCCCGCTACACTGCCACCTCCCTTTGCTGCTTTTTCATTTTGCACAAAGCCTAGTGCATTTTTATTTTTCGCAATTTCAGTAGTAGATGCTTCTTCTAGCATTACAAATATTAATTCCAAATCCGTCATGTGGTCTCGTAGGTTTTCATTAGCCTTTGAAAGCCCTTTTAGTTTTTTATAATCGCTAGGTACAATACCAAAAGTTGCTTTGCTAATCTCTGCAGTTAAAATCGCATATTCCATTCCTTCTTTTACCCCTCTATCTTTCCATTGGCTCGTTAGTTCATCTCTTACTACTATTCCTCTTATTCGTTTTCCTATCCAAGCATCGCTATATCCTTTGGCTTTGTAAGTATCTCTTATGCGCTGTTGAGCTAGTTCTGGGTTTTCTATTTCTGCAATACGCTCTCCACCCACGCTTGCAAGCCATTGCTTAAATGGCTCTGCCTTTGGCGATGGTATGGATTGGATGATACGAAGCAATACTTCAGTATCAGCTACGTCTGTATTATAGAATTTACCATCTTCTGATTGCAATTTCAGTTGTCCCAATTTTTGGGACAACTGACTACCCTCTTCCAAAAGTTTTGTTTTTAATGCACTCCAATATTTTCTTGGTCTTGGGCTTCCTGTTAATACTTCAATTACATCTATAATAGAAAAATACCATTTGCTCTCTTCTTCATTATATTGAGACCGTACCGTTTTACTTTCAAATAATTTTATATTGCTCATAAAATGAAGGTAAGAAAAATAATTTTTTATTTATAAAATGTCCAAAGCAATATTTTGCAGCGACATTTTGTTTTGTACACTTCCACCAAAGTGTAGTGTGTTTTTATTTAATTTTATTAACGTTTCGTGAGACACTAACCGTGGCGTAGAGATATTCGTAATAGCTGATTTAAAAGAAGTTGAAAATATACGCCTACTTTTATATTTTTATACGTATATTTGAAATACAAATATTTTATTATGACTGTAAAATTAAATTTGACGATTGACGAAGATGTCGTAAAACGAACTAAGCGGTTTGCTAAAAAAAGAAATATATCTATAAGCAAAATAGTACAAGAATATTTAGATAAAACTACACAAAATGAAAAAGTGAAAGTGGAGAGTTTTGTTGAAAAATATGCAGGTAAGTTTAATCTTGGGATAGTAGATGTAAAAAAAGCAAAAGATGAATATTTAAAAGAAAAGTATGGCCTATAAAGTTTTTTTAGACATTAATGTGCTTATTGATTTTTTTGATCCTAATCGATTAGATAATTTAATTGCAACAAAAGTCTTTCGTTTGATTGAAAAAAGAGAAATAATTGCATATACAAGTGAATCTGTTATTTGTACAACACTTTACTTAATGGGCAAAAATTATAGCGGTGACACATTAAAAATACTTGCAACAGAATTGCTTTCTAACTTTGAAATATTGCCTTGCAATAATACATTGTTTTTGGAGTCACTAAATTTAGGTTTTAAAGATATTGAAGATGCCGTTATTTATAATTTGGCATTAAGAAATAATATTGATTATTTTATTACAAACGATAAAGTAGCTTTAAAAAAATTGGCCACTAAAAAATTGCCTATAGTAAGTACAAAAGATTTTTTAAGGTTTATAAAATTTAAAAAATATTTTTTTTATAAAATGCCGCTTGCAATATTTGCAGCGGCATTTTGTTTTGTACACTTCCCCCAAAGTGTAATTCTTTTATATATTACTTCCCGTTATTCTCACAAATATTATTAATCATTTGATTTATTAATGGTGCTATGTTTACTAAATTGGCTGATGTTGCCTCAATTGCTCCTGTATTATTTGCGATTAACTTTAAAGAATAATTTGAGGCTGCGGAAGATTTAGAAGTAACTAAAATGCATTGTACACCTTGTGCATTTGCTTGTGTAGCTAAGTTTGTTAAAAATAAATCATCCGTAGGATTTGCAATGCCATCATCACCACCATCTACATCATCAGTAATAATTATTATAAATTTATTTTTGAATGGTCTCCATGTTCCGGCAAATGCACTATTTACGATAGCACCTACCAACATTCCACCAGGTTCTGGAAATGTAGAATTACCTCCACCCATGGGTAAAGAAACAGTATTTAGTTTTGCAAGCTGAGAACTAAAAGTAGTTAAATTAACTGTGCTAAATTTTTCTAACATAGTCAAATACTGGTCTTGTGTAGCGGCCGTTGTATTTTTTACTTTTTGAGCAGCTGGCAAGTTGGTATAATCTGGACTTCCTAAATAACTTACAACTCCATTTTTATTAGTTTCATCAAATATAGAAAGTGACAATCTATAATCTCCGCCTGATTTTGCAATAATAGTATTGGCGATACTATTTATATTTGTTTTAATATTATTAATTACACCTCCCATGCTAGTCGTGTAATCAACTACAAATGCTACATCCATACCAGTTTCGCATCTGTATGGAAAAGTATCTTGATCTACTTTATCGCAAGTAGTTTTTTTGCACGAGGAAATTAAGATAATGGTAATAAACATTGCAATAAAATATTTTATTTTTTTCATAACTTATTTTTTATTAACCATACTAAGATTTTAAAAATCTTAGTAGGTTGGTTATTTAATTTTTTAATTATTACAAATCACTTTCATTTCTGTCCTACGATTTATGCTATGCTGCGCTTCTGTACAACTCACCCCATCTGCACATTCGTTTAGCAATTTGCTTTCGCCATAACCTTTACCTGTAATTCTATCTCTAGCTATACCTTGGCTTACAACATAGTCCACAGAAGCATTTGCACGGTTTTGAGATAGTGTTTGGTTGTACTCAGCACTACTTCTACAATCGGTGTGTGAGCCTACTTCTACTTTTACATTTGGGTTATCCTTCATAAACCGAACGAGCTTGTTTAACTCAGGCTTGGCATCTTCTTTTATTGCATACTTATCTAAATCGAATAAAATATTTTTTAAGTTGATGGCTTTACCACAATCTACAGGCTCTGCGCATATTTCTAATTTTATGAACAGGTTTTTATCTCTGTTATATTTAGATGCTGTTACATCTTCTATTTGAGAAAAGAAACTTTCTTTTTTGCCATACAAAATATAGTTGCCTGTAGTTGGTAGTTTTAATACATAATTACCATCTGCATCGGTAATGGTTGTTTTTTTAAATGCTTGGTCTTTGTTTTCTAAAACCACCGTAATGCCTGCTATTGTTTTTGTAGAATTGCATTCAAAAATCTTTCCTTTTATTACAAAACCTCTATCGCCAAATACAATTTTCTTTTGTACTACTTTATTTGTATTTCGTAAAAATTCTTGCTTAGTAGCATTGGCTCCGTCTAATGAAACATTTGCTAAAGTGCCCGCAATACTGTAATCATCTGGCATCATTTTCTCAAAAACTACAACGCCAAACGTATTGGTAATGCCAGTTTGCACCACTTCGCCTGAATTGTTTTTTACTTGCACTTCTGTATTGCTTAGCAATTCGCCAGTGTATTTATCAGTAGCCGTTACTGCTAAGCCATACTCTGGCAAGCATATTTCTTTGGCTTTATTTTTTACCCTTGCCCCTAACTTGTAGGTAATACCTACAAATGCTCCTACAGAAGATACAGTGCAAATACAAGGCTCTACTCTATAAGCAGGCGCACCGCTAAAAGTGTTGGGAGTAGCTGTAGTATTTAAAGGAATATACTTTGCCGAAAATCCAAGCACAGGATCTACCAACTCTGGTACTTTATAATGTTGCAAAAAATATGCGCCAGCATTTATTCCCCAATGGTTATTAAAAAAATAATTTGCACGTACTTGTACTTTGGTGCTCAACACGCTTTTAACATTATACCCTGCATGAAAATTTAATAAATCTTTTGGTAACGTGGTATTTTCTTTGTGCTCCACATAACCTCCTTTTATAGATGCCAATCCTACTCTTGTATTTAGCTCTGTAGTAAATTTGCCAGCAGCAGATTGGTATTTAAAATTTGGACCAATGCCATAAAAAATTCTCGTTATAGAATTTTCTATTAGAGAAAAACTTGTGAGTGGTAAATTGGCTGCGTTTACCAAGTTAGTAGTTGGGTAAGTGCTATAAGTTTTATTTTTTATATAATCTACATCTGCACCTATGCCAAACCAACCCCAATAATAATCGGCAGATAAGCCCACATCTAATCCTGCTTTGTAATCTATGTACGGCGTATTGTTATTGAAAGAAGGCATATCTACGCCAACCCTTGGCGATAATTGAAAATATGATTTGCTACTTATTTGATTAAAAGTTGTGGACACCTGCGCATGTATTTGCACTATTGATACCATCAAGAATAATAGCGTTATGATTAATTTTATTTTTTTCATTTTTGCTTTTTTAAAATGATGAAATTTGTTTTTGAAAGTTTAAAAAAGATGGCTAATTTTTGAATCTTAGCCATCCATGAGATACCAAAACAAAAACTAATTTTTATTGTTGTTTATAGGCAAATCACTTTCATTTCTGTTCTTCTATTTATTGCATGTTCTGCTTCTGAACAGCTCACTCCATCAGCACATTTATTAAGTAATTTACTTTCGCCATATCCTTTTCCTGTAATTCTATCTCTAGCTATGCCTTGGCTTACAACATAGTCCACAGAAGCTTTTGCACGATTTTCCGATAATGTTTGGTTGTAAGAATCTGTATTTCTACAATCGGTATGAGAGCCTACTTCTACTTTTACAGCAGGATTATCTTTCATAAATTGTACTAACCTGTTTAGCTCTTTTTTAGCTTCAGCTTTTATGGCATATTTATCTAAGTCGAACAATATGTTTCTTAAATTAATACCTTTACCACATTCTACCCTTTCTGCACATATTTCTAGCTTTACAAATAGGTTTTTATCTCTGTCATAATTATCAGAAGTTACTTCTTCTAATTGCGATAAATAATTATCTTTTTTAGCATGCAAGTAGTAAATACCTACCTCTGGCAGTTTCAACATAAAGTTTCCTTGTGCATCCGTCATAGTAGATTTTTGATACGCTAAATCAATATTTTCTAGTATTACACTTATGCCAGGGATTGGTATTTCTGAATTGCATTCAAATGCTCTGCCTTTTACAATAAAGTTTCTATCGGTATATAAAATTTCTTTTTGTATTACTTGATCGCAGATTAATTCATCTTTATTAATGCTGCCATTTTCAAGCGATATATTATTTAACATACCTGATATTACATAATCATCAGCCACAATTTTTTCAAATATATACACACCAAAAGAATTTGTTTTACCTGCTTTTACAACTTCACCAGCCTTGTTTTTTATTACTACATCTGTATTAGGTAATATTTCTTTTGTGTATTTGTCTCTGGCTGTTACGCCCAAACCGTATACTGGGCAAGTGCCGCAGCATTTAGACTTTTTTGCTTTTTTAACTTTAGGCACTTTTGGCAAACCAAATTTAAAATGTACGGCTAGGTTTACTGCTAGTAAACGCAAGGGTTTAAAAGATTCTGATTGCTCTACTTTGCTCGGTTTACTTTTATAATAAACACTATCAAAGCTTATTTGGTTAGTACTAGTACTAAAAGCTGTAGGAACGTT
>JAYSOC010000442.1:0-3401 GCA_043723285.1 Ferruginibacter sp.
ATAGGTGTGAGCATACTCAGTGGTGCACACATGACTGTTTTCCCTAAAATAATGGCACTATTAAAAGACAAAGGCATGAACGATGTGCTGCTTACCGGCGGCGGCATTATACCCGAAGACGATATGAAAACCTTAAACGAAATGGGTACGGGAAAGCTTTTTGCACCCGGTACAACTTTTGGGGAGATATCGGATTATATAAAAAATTGGGTGGTGGCGAATAGGGAGTTTTAATTTATTTTAACAAAATGAAAAAAATATTGTTCTTCGAAAATAAAATTCTTGAGTGGAGTTGTAGAATTTTATTTACAATAAACTTAGTATGGCCTGGTTTACAATATCCGAGCACAAATTATCCTCTAGATGTTTTATTAATGACCTTGATTGCATTTTGGCTATATATATAAGTTGAAAACATTTGCTTTAATATTTTTATTGATGGCTTTTGTTTTTAGCTATTTCCATATTGGATATAATTGCGTATAAATAACCTTATTAATAAAACTATATAAAGTGTTACCTTCGGAAATAAAAAACCACCATTATGAATTTTGATACCATTCTCTTCGAAATAGAAAACGGCACTGCCATTATTACCATCAACAGACCCGATAAATTAAATGCATTAAACAAAAATGTATTTACAGATTTGGACGATGCTATGACCGAAGTGATGAACAACGACGAAATAAAATCGGCCATCATAACGGGTGCTGGTGCAAAGGCTTTTGTGGCAGGTGCCGATATTACTGAGTTTGGCGGGTTAGATCTTGCTGAAGCAATGGCATTATCAAAACGTGGACAAGATGTATTTTTTAAAATAGAAAATAGCAGCAAACCAGTTGTAGCTGCAGTAAATGGTTTTGCATTGGGTGGCGGTTGTGAGCTAGCCATGGCTTGCCATTTTAGATTGTGTAGCGAAAATGCAAAGTTTGGGCAGCCCGAAGTAAACCTTGGTTTGATACCTGGCTATGGCGGCACGCAACGCCTCACACAGCTCGTAGGTAAAGGCAAAAGTATGGAGCTGCAAATGACAGGGCATATTATTGACGCTGACGAAGCATTGAGCATTGGTTTGGTAAATCATGTAACAACAGCAGATAGTTTGCTTACAAGAACAAAAGATATTTTACAAATTATACAAAGCAAAGCGCCAATTGCTGTAGGTAAAATTATAGAGTGTGTAAATGTAGCTGTGGTAAGCGATAGCGCATACACCAATGGCAAGAGTGGTTTCGATAAAGAGATAGAAGCATTTTCTCAATGCTTTATTACAGAAGATATGAAAGAAGGCACGTCTGCATTTTTAGAAAAAAGGAAAGCAGTTTTTACTGGAAAGTAAAACAAAAAAATTTTTTGTCCAAACAAAGAAACAGCTATGGTCATCATCGTTGTGTCACTCACTTGTACGACAAACCATTATTGATCTTTTATCGAAACATAGATTGGTGCATAAGATTGAAAAAATTTTAACCTTGCATCAAAACCAAATATTTAATTCTATTCCAACAACCGTATCACTTTCACAAAATGTGTTTTCCAATAGCCGGTTAATTTACTTTCTACCACACCAATATTCTTACCAGATGTAGAACTTATAAATTGTGGAACAGAACCAGCAATTGTTATAATGCCCATATGACCTACAATACCTGTTGAGTTATCCGAACCTGTAAACAAAATAATATCGCCTGCCTTTGCATTCTTCAAATCTACATCTACGCCTTCGTTTGTAAAATCTTTTGAATTTCTTGGTGTCTTTTCATTAAAGTGCCCAAACACTACCATTATAAATCCCGAACAATCTAAACCATTTGCTGGTGTAGAAGAACCATATTTGTAAGGCGTTCCAATAAATGTTTTTGCATAAGTTACAAATTCATTTCTATTTATTTTTAATAGCTTAGTAAATGTTTTTGTTTTGGTAGACGATTTTGTTGGTATAGTTGCATTTTCATTTTTAGCCATTTTTTTTGATGAATGACAAGATGAAAAAGTCACTATAGAAATGATGGCAATAAAGAAATAGTTAGTTATTGGTTTCACAAAGAAAATAATATTAGCAATAAGCAAATATACTTAGCGAACTTTGTAATCTTTGTTTCTCTCCTGAAAAATCGGGACAGTTGCATGAAAAATTGATTACTTATCTTTGCCCAACCTTAAAATTAAACTTTTTAAACAATGGAATACAGAATAGAAAAAGATACCATGGGCGAAGTAAAAGTGCCTATTGACGCATATTTTGGCGCCCAAACGCAACGTAGTATTGATAATTTTAAAATTGCGCAAGACATTAATAAAATGCCTAAAGAAATTATTAAGGCATTTGCATATCTAAAAAAAGCAGCTGCATTGACTAATAAAGATGCAGGTGTATTGGCACAAGATAAATGCGATATGATAGGTAAAGTGTGCGACGAAATTTTAGAAGGTAAGCTTGATGATTATTTTCCATTAGTAGTATGGCAAACAGGAAGTGGTACACAAAGCAATATGAATGTAAATGAAGTAGTAGCTTATCGTGGGCATGTATTAAATGGTGGAAAATTAGAAGACAAAGAAAAGTTTCTTCACCCAAATGATGATGTAAATAAAAGCCAAAGTAGCAACGATACTTTTCCTACAGCTATGCATATTGCAGCATATAAAATTTTGCAAGATGTAACGATACCTGGCATAAAAAAATTACGAGATACCCTTGCTGCAAAATCTCTACAATACATGCATGTGGTAAAAATTGGCCGTACACATTTTATGGATGCTACACCGCTTACGGTAGGGCAAGAGTTTAGCGGATATGTATCCCAACTAGACCATGGCTTGCGTGCTATAAATAATGCGCTTCCACACTTGAGTGAACTTGCACTTGGTGGTACAGCAGTTGGTACTGGCATAAATACACCACCAGGTTATTCCGAAAATGTAGCCAATCATATTGCAACTCTTACTGGCTTACCATTTATAACAGCCGAAAATAAGTTTGAAGCATTAGCAGCACACGATGCCATTGTAGAAATGCATGGTGCATTGAAAATGGTAGCAGTAAGCTTAATGAAAATTGCAAACGATATTCGCATGTTAAGCAGCGGCCCTCGCAGCGGTATTGGAGAAATATTTATTCCTGATAATGAACCAGGTTCTTCTATTATGCCAGGTAAAGTAAACCCTACACAATGCGAAGCACTTACCATGATTGCTGCACAAGTAATGGGCAACGATGTTACTATTGGTATTGGTGGAAGCAATGGGCATTTTGAATTGAATGTTTTTAAACCTGTAATGATTTATAATTTTTTGCATAGCGCTCGTTTAATAGGCGATGGTTGTGTGTCGTTTAACGATAAATGTGCTGTAGGTTTAGCTCCTATTGAAGCAAACATAAAAAAGCATGTCGATAA
>JAYSOC010000443.1:0-3387 GCA_043723285.1 Ferruginibacter sp.
GTTTCTGCTATTTGATCTCTTACCGATTCTAAACCCAAAGCAAATACTGGCGCACTTACTGTAGGCGTAGTGGTAACGGTAAACGTTACTGTTTTTGGCCCATTACAACCAGCTGCAGATGCAGTAATGGTAGATACTCCATTCCATGTAGATGCATAAGTAACATCGCCATTTGCAGCAATTGTGCCCGCCGCCACAGGGCTAAGGCTATAAGTAATACCTGTGCTATTTGTTGCAACGGCAATATAACTTTCGGTAGTTATGCCTTGGCAACGCACCAATGAACCCGCTACCACAAAATTTGGTGTACCAACCGTAGGAGTAGTTACAACAGTAAATGTAGCTAAGGCAGGGCCATAACAACCATTGGCAGTAGCGGTAATTATTGTTGTACCACTCCAGCCTGCTGCATATTGTACAGCACCAGTTCCATTGTTTATACTATTACCAGAAAATGCTGCAGTAGTAGCATCTAGTGTATATCTAAGTGTTGTATAATAGGTAGCATTAGCAATGTATGTAATGATAGCACCACCTTGGCAGCGTGTTGGCACATTTGCTGCAGTAAATAATGGTACAGTTACCGCTGGTTTTGTATATGCTTTATGAGTGGTTACAGTTGCCACTCCACAACCTATTGCTGTTGCTGTAATAATTGAACTATCTAAAAGAGTTGCTCCCCATAACACATCATAAGTAACCTCACCTGTAGCAGCATTAATTGTATTATTTGCTGCTAAACTTAAAGCATCTAAACTATAAGATATACTCGTACTATTTGTAGCAGTAGCTGTATAAGTTACAGGAGCTGTACCAAAACAACGAGATGATGTAGCGCCCAATAAAAATGTTGGAGCACTTACTGCCGGTATCATTGACACTGTATGTGTAGATCCAATCGATCCACCACAACCCACTGCAATGGCAGTTATTGTGGTTGTGCCGTTAAAATTAGCAAAATAAGTTACAACACCTGTAGCCGCTACAATTGTAGGAACTGAGCCAGTACCTGATGCGGAAATAAAATATGTAATACTTGTACTATTTGCAGCTGTTGCAATATATTGTTGTGTTCCAGCACCTTGGCATCTTGTGCTTGATGTACCTAGTGTAAATATTGGTGCACTTACGTAAGGAGTAGTGGTAATAGTATGAGTAGTTGTTACAGGTCCATTACAACCATTTGCAGTAGCAGTAACAATTGAAGTGCCAGACCATGATGATACAAAATTTATTTTACCAGTACCTGAATTAATAAAAACACCTCCCAAGTTACTTGCAGCATCAAGACTATATGAAATGCTAGTGGCATTGGTTGCACTTGCATCATAAACGATATTAGTATTTCCTTGGCAGCGTGTAGATGTAGTACCAAAATTAAATACAGGTGTAGCTACACTTAATGATGTAACCGTGTGTGTACTTACAACACTGCCATTGCAACCTGTAGTAGTAGCTGTAATTATTGTTGTGCTATTTGGCGTAGCGTCAAAGGAAACCAAGCCTATAGTTGAATCTACCATTGTTGCAGAGCCTGTACTTGCAGGGTCTATACTATACACAATTGCTGTCAAATTATTTGTAGTATTTGCAGTGTATGTAACGCTAGCTACGCCATCACAACGGGTAGAAGATGAACCCAAAACAAATACTGGTGGCTTTGCAGCCACATCTACTGTAATACTACCAGCACCTGCACTCCAAGTTAAAGTCGTATTATTTCTAGCCCTCACATAATATGTACCACTTGCAAAAACGGTATATACTGAGGTAGAGTTAGTAATAATTGTACCCGTGGCGGTAGTCTGCCAATACCAAGTTTGTCCTGCAGGAGCTGTGCCCGTAAAAGTTAATCTAGCACTATCCGCACAAGGCGTAGTTATTGTAGTTGGGTTTGGCGGTGTGGCTTGAGCCATTACCGCTCCACTTATAAACATCAATAACCCTGTTAAAAAACCAATAATTGGTTTTTTACTTAATTGTAGGTTAGTAGAAATGGTTTTCATCTGTTGGTTTTTATGAGAATAAAAATATCTGTGGATACAGGTATTGAAAATAAATTTCAAATAATTAAAAATAATAGAAAATACCAGCATCATTTTTGCTGTTGCCGATAGCGGTTTTTCTTCCAATTTGAGTAAATTTGGTTTCATAACGTTTAGATATTGGTCATTTATAAAAGCTTATTACCTATCTAAATTATTGATAAATAACAGTTTAATATTTTCTCTACGGATTTCATGTAGAGTATCAACTACATAAACGTATAATTACTGTAATTATTATATTGGCATAGTCATTTTTAAGTTTAAACATGCTTTTTGGGTCAAAAATGTATTTTTTTTATTCAAAAAATGACGTCAAAAGCTAATGCTTTAACTCAAAAAAATCATAAACCCATATTCACATTTTCAGCAAAAATGGCAGCAAAATTTTATAGGAATAGTTTTTGCCAAGATTAGAAAACAATTAAGCAATATATTTGCATACCTAATTTATAAGCAATGAATTTTAATAGCGAATTTGAAAAATATGCCATAAAGCATAAAGGAATAAATAGCAATACGCTTAGCGGTTATAATAAATTAAACGCTAAACAATTTGAAAACCAGAACCCACTTTCAGACTGGGGCAATGTTACAAATCTAACCCCCAACATTATTGAAGAGCGCCCAATGAACGTAGCTGTAATGGACGTTTACAGCCGTTTAATGATGGACCGAATTATTTTTTTAGGCTATCCAATAAACGACGAAGTAGCAAACATTGTAACTGCACAATTGTTATTTTTAGAAAGTACCGACCGTGTAAGAGATATACAAATGTACATCAACTGCCCTGGTGGCGGCGTTTACGCAGGTTTAGGTATGTACGATACTATGCAATTTATTACGCCAGATATTGCAACCATTTGTACAGGCATGGCTGCAAGCATGGGCCAAGTGCTTATGTGTGCAGGCGCCAAAGGCAAGCGTACAGCGCTAAAGCATAGTCGCATAATGATGCACCAGCCAAGTGCAGGCGCAGGCGGGCAAGCAAGCGATGTGCAAATAACCGTAAACGAAGTAAAAAAAGTAAAGCATGAGTTGTACGAAATCATAGCATTTCACACAGGGCAGCCAGTAGATAAAATTGCCGAAGATTGCCATAGAGATAAATGGATGACATCGCAAGAAGCAAAAGAATACGGCTTGGTGGATGAAGTGTTGTTGATAAACGCTCGTAAGCAAAAGAAAGACTAGGAGCAGTTGGCAAAGGGCAGTTGGCAATGAGCAATCGGCTAAAAAAGCATTGCTTTTTAGCCAAACGAGAACAGCAGCTATGGTCAACATCGTTGTGTCACTCACTTGTTCAGCATACCATTATTCATCTTTTATTATGCAATAG
>JAYSOC010000444.1:0-3379 GCA_043723285.1 Ferruginibacter sp.
ATGAGTGATTCAGAAAAAGCACCAAGGGTAATACAAGCATTTTTAAAAATGAAAAAATTTGATATAGAAACGTTATTAAATGCTTAAAAAATTTAATTATCAAGAATTAAATAGTACAATAATGGAAGCTACAACAGCAATACCGAATAATAAAAGTGATATTGAATTTAAATATTGAGCTTTATTGAAATTGATTGCTACACTAAAATTATTTATAAATTCAATTGGTTGGTTAAAATTATTTGAATGCGGAAAACTTGAAAATACATTATCTGTATTTTTTTCTTGTAAAAAGTCTTCTAATTCTTCCAACTCTTTCGCAGTAACCCACTCCCCTAGTTCATCAAACCAAATTGGAGTGTCTTTATTAATTTTTTCTAATTTTAATTGATCCAAATTAAATGGACCTTTTTTAACGTTTCCGTCTTTAATAAAATACTTTCTCATAAGAATTTGCAAGTTTACAAGTAAAATTGAAATTGGATTTGGATATATATGTAACTAATATAAAAGCCAAGCTCTGTAGAAAAATTACTACACAAAAGATAAACGCAAGAAGTAATTATAAAATTGTAATAAGCAGAAGAAATAAATAGAATTAATTTTTAATTTTTTGATAAATAACTACTTGAAAGGTTTTTTATTTTTCGTATATAAAAATAGTTGCCTTTTTATGTGGTAGATAAAAAACGCCGCTTTTACAAAGCGGCGTTATTAAGTTTAAATTTCAATTTATCATTTAGCCAAGTTAGTGGCTTACCGAAGCCACATCATTTGGATTATGTTTGTGTTTAAAAAATACAAAAAACAAAATGGCAACAATTAGAGAATAAATAGCAAAAGAAAGCCAAATGCCATGCCAGTTTTTACCAGCATCAGAAGTATAATACTTGTCTATCACATATCCGCTGATTTTACTTCCAAGAAAAGCACCAACACCATTTGTCATCATCATAAACAAACCCTGCGCACTAGATCTTATAGAAGAGTCTGTAGTAGTTTCTATAAACAATGAACCTGATATGTTGAAAAAATCAAATGCCATTCCATACACAATACAAGATAGAATTATCATCCACAACCCTCCAGCAGGATCTCCGTAAGAAAATAAACCAAAACGCAATACCCAAGCCAACATCGAGAATAGCATTACATATTTAATACCGAAGCGTTTTAAGAAAAATGGTATTGCAAGGATAAATAATGTTTCGGAAATTTGTGAAATAGACATAACAATTGTCGAATATTTTACTACAAATGAATTGGCATATTTAGGTATATTTTTAAAATCATCTAAAAATGAATCGCCATACATATTTGTAAGTTGCAATGCTCCACCAAGAAACATGGAGAAAATAAAAAATAATGCCGTTTTATAATTCGTAAATAATTTAAAAGCATTTAACCCCATTTGTTCTAAAAATGAAGCATCTTTTGTAATTGATTTTTGCGGAGGGCATTTAGGCAATGTAAAAGAAAATATACCTAAAATAATTGCACCAACCCCGCCAATAATAAATTGGTTACCATTAGCCTTGCTACCAGTTAAGTTGGTAATCCACATGGCAACAATAAAGCCTATTGTACCCCACACACGTATTGGTGGAAATACTTTTACCACATCATAATTGTTGTTTTTTAATATCGTATAAGCAATAGAATTTGATAATGAAATGGTGGGCATGTAACAAATCATTGCTGCAAATATTACATAGTACAAAGTATTTGGATCATTTACTTGCGGTACAAAAAATAATACTATGCCATAAAGTATATGTAAAATTCCATATAGTTTTTCAGCATTTAACCATTTATCAGCAATTATACCTACTAGTGCTGGCATAAAAAGTGAAGACAATGCTAGTGTAGAAAAGATTGCGCCAAACTGTGCTCCAGTCCATCCTTTGGCATTAAAACAATAAGTACCAATTGTAATTAACCAAGCTCCCCATACAAAAAATTGTAAAAAACTCATAATTGTTAGCCTATTCTTTAAACTCATAGCTTTTATTTTTATTTATAAATTTTGGTAAATATGAATTTGTAAGATATAAAATTATTATGGCTATGTAAAAAATGTTTTGCACAAAAAAAGCCGGCCAAAGCCAGCTACACATTTCATAAGAAAGTATTAGCGTTTAATTGCAGAATTTGTTTGAGGGGTTGTTTTATTTTTAGCAGCTTCTGCTTGCTCTAAACTTAGTTGTCGTAATGTAAAAAGACCAAGTAATAAACTTGCTATTAATAGCACACAAGTTATCGTTAAGATTGTAGTTATTTGTTTCTCGGTAAAATAACTCAAGGGGTTCTTTGGCTTTGTTGATTTACCTGTCTTTGGGTCGTATGGGTAATATGTAATATCGTCGAACATAATATGATTATTTATATAACAAAGTTAATGTGCTAAAGCTTTATAAACAAGGTTATTAATACGCTATTTTTAGGACAGTAAATTTTGTATTAAATTAAAAAAAATAAGTAAATCTACTACGCATAAATACAGTTTTTGTATGTTAAACTTTATTTTGCATATGCTTTAACATACAAAAAATGGGAATTTATTAAATATCATAATAAAAGTACCTCTTTAAAAAAGTTTTAATAAACGAATCACTAAAAATTATTGTTCATTATTTAATTGCCCCTATTGTTGCTTAATTTTGCAAAAAATAAATTAAATGATTGCTTCAATAGATATTTTAATAAACGCAACAAAAGATAATCTCCTTAAAAAGATTGCTCAAAAAACTAAAGATGGAATAAGAATTACTGATGAAGAATGTATGACCCTTTTTGAAAAAGCAGATCTACCTTTTGTAGGTGTATTAGCAAATTTTATTAGAGAAAAACTTCATGGCAATAAAACTTATTTTAATAGAAATTTTCATATAGAACCAACAAATGTTTGTGTATTTAGTTGTAAATTCTGTTCTTACTCCCGCTTATATGCCAATAAAGAAGAAGGTTGGGAACTTAGTATAGATCAAATGCTTGATATCGTAAAGAGTTACGATGGGAAGCCGATTACTGAAGTACATATTGTTGGTGGCGTGCATCCAAAAATGAATATGAATTACTTTATAGATTTGATACAAAAAATACATGCACATAGACCAGATTTACATGTAAAAGGATTTACAGCAGTGGAACTAGATTATATGTTTCGCAAAGCCAAACTTAGTGTAGAAGATGGCATGAAAACCCTGAAGGAAGCGGGCTTACAATCATTGCCTGGTGGTGGTGCAGAAATTTTTCATGAAGATATTCGTAAAGAAATAGCTGGCGATAAAGTAACAGGAGAAGGATGGTTGCTTATACATGAAACTGCACATAATTTGGGCATGTATAGCAACGCAACAATGTTGTATGGCCATATAGA
>JAYSOC010000445.1:0-3378 GCA_043723285.1 Ferruginibacter sp.
CCATTTAGTTATATGCTTTATTTGCTCAACAGAAGCAGGTGTATAAAGTATTTTGTATTTGCTCATTAATCAGCATTAATTATTTTCCATGCTTCTTCTTCGTTTATTAAAAGCTCCGGATTTTTTTTATGCACCTCAATACTATTTCGTACAAATTGTTTTTGTTCATCAGGAATAATAAACTCATGCTCTTCTTCGATGGTAAGTACAACAGCTTTTTCTTTATAAACAGATTTAATAGCTTTTAGCACATCTATATCTATATCAGCAGCAGATTTAAAATGATAAGTGGTGTACATAATTATTTTTTGAGATTGTATATTAGTTCTTACTTGCAATTTACGTTTTTTTTTGAAATGAATAATTTATTGCACTTTTTTAGCTATGAATGGGACAAACTAATAATTTTATTAAGCCTTGAATTTACAAAAATCTCCCCTCTTAAATCTAACATCTTAAATCTTATATCTACCTTTGCCCCATGACCAATGTAAGAGTACGTTTTGCGCCAAGCCCCACGGGTGGTTTGCATTTAGGCGGTGTAAGAACCGTGTTGTTTAATTATTTATTTGCCAAAAAATATGGCGGAAAATTTATTGTGCGTGTAGAAGATACCGACCAAAGCCGTTTTGTGCAAGGTGCCGAAGAATATATTTTTGAATGCCTTGCATGGTGCGGCATACAAGCAGATGAAAGTGTAATTGCTGGCGGCCCTTATGCTCCTTATCGCCAAAGCGAACGTAAAGAAAGATACAAACAATATGCAGATAAATTAATAGCCGTTGGCCATGCATATTACGCATTTGATACTCCCGAAGAAATAGAAGCTATGCGGGAAAAACGCAAAGCAGATGGTAGTGGCAGTTTGCAATACGATGCAGGCATTCGTTTGCACATGAATAATTCTTTGCGTTTGTTGCCAGAAGAAACCAAGGCATTGATAGATGCAGGCACACCTTATGTAGTGCGCATAAAAGTACCAGAAAATGAAAGTGTACATTTTACTGATATGATACGTGGCGAATTGCATTTTGAAAATGCCAATGTAGATGATAAAGTTTTATTGAAAGCCGATGGAATGCCAACGTATCATTTAGCCGTAGTGGTAGATGATTACCTCATGAAAATCACGCATGCATTTCGTGGTGAAGAATGGTTGCCAAGCGCACCTGTACATATTTTATTGTGGAAATATTTATTTGGATTAGACGAAATGCCCCAGTGGGCGCATCTTCCGCTTATTTTAAAACCAGATGGTAATGGAAAACTAAGCAAGCGTGATGGTGATAGACTTGGTTTTCCTGTGTATGCTATGGATTGGAAAGACCCAAAAACAAACGAAGTAACAAAAGGATTTAAAGAACTTGGTTTTTTACCCGAAGCTTTTTTAAATATGCTTGCGATGCTTGGTTGGAACCCTGGCACCGAGCAAGAAATTTTTACTATAGATGAATTGATAGAAGCTTTTAGCATGGAGCGTGTAAACAAAGCTGGTGCAAAATTTGATTTTGAAAAAGCGAAATGGTTTAATCATCAGTGGATACAAAAATTACCAATTACGAATTACGAATTACTAGTTAAGAATTTGTTTGAAGAGAAAGGGATAGCAATTACAGATAATGTTTATTTTGAAAAAGTATTGGAATTGGTAAAAGGGCGTTGCACATTGCTAAGCGATTTTTATGAGCAAGCTTCCTACTTTTTTAAAGCACCAACTACTTGGGATGTGGACGCTGTAAAACCAAAATGGAATGATGATAAAAATAATTTCTTCATAGCTTTTATAGAAAAAATAAAAGCACAAGAAAATTTTACAGCAGAAGAAATAGAAGTTGCATTTAAAGAACTAGCTACAGAAAAAAATATAAAGCCAGGCGAATTGCAATTACCCATGCGTATAATGCTTGTGGGCGCTAAGTTTGGCCCAGCGGTGTTTGATATAGCCGCTATGATAGGTAAAACAGAAACTATAAGTAGGGTAGAGAAGGCGTTGGAAGTATTTAAATAATTTTTTTTTGGATACTATATTTATTATAATATCTTTAAGTTTTAATAAAAAATCTGCTTATGATTGTTTTTGGAACGAGAAGCTACGAATTAAAAAGTTTTAAACCCGAAGAACTAGGGTTATATACCAATGAGTATGAAAAATATACCTTTTTAATTCTTCAAAATTATTTTCATCTTTATTGGATTCCTTTGTTTCCTACTGGTACAACTTATACTTTTAGAAAAGCAGGAAGCTCCGATAAATTTCATGCACCTGAAAGTTTTCAGCAATTGATGATGCAACAACAATTTCCTTGGTGGCACCGCCTTGGGGCTTTAGCTATACCTATACTTGCATTAGTCGGTTTTATTTTATTTACCGTTTCTGAAAAAATGGAGCATGCAAAATATGCTAAGCAATTTGAAGCAGATAAAAAAGAAATGACTTCTTTATTATCAGATAAAACAACTTTACAAAAATATGCCCAAAAAGTAAAAGTTGTTGATGAACTTGTACTAAAAAATTATAAAGACAAAAAAGAAAACTTTGTAAAGATTGATACATCTTTTTCAAAAGTAATGGAGCAATTGTTAAAAGCTCGTTTTAGTATGAACGATACCACAACAGCGTTTGATGAAAAAAATACCATTATATATCACTACAATTTTAATAGCTTTATACAGAACGAAAAAAATGAAGTTGATGAAAAAGCACTTGCTGATATTTGGGAAACATTTGGCGGCAATGGTAATTATGTAAACAGCAACGTAATAAAATGGTATAAAAGTGGAATGACAAATAGCGACATTGAGAATACAAACCCAATTTCGTTAGAAAGTACAAATGATATTATTGAAGATAAAAAATATTTGGCTGTAATGCGTATTAATGGGTTTGCAAGCCCCATTTTAAATAACGATGCCATTAAACAAAACATTAGTAAAAGTAAGGATGATAATAAAAGCAATAATGATATACCCGCTTATGTAGGAGGTTATGTATCTGCCAATGTTTATGTATATGACATTGAAAAAAATACTTTCATGTATCAATTTAAAATATTTGCTCACAATAGCGAAACGATACATACTTACCAAAGCGATTACGAAAATATTGATGCCAAAGTATTAAACAACTTACATAGAGATTTATTGCAAAATCTTAATAAGGAAATAGAATATGCATTAAGAATTGGAGAAAGAGAAGTTAAAGAAGATGATATGTCTTCTCTGTAATATATTATAAATAGTACTAAATATACAAGCAACTGGTTCTTTTAAAGTTTTACTAAGAACCAGTTGCTTTTTTTAATCAAATTAAATGTTATTTTTTATTTTTCTTTGTGTACCATTTAATACCAAAATATGCCAACCCCGCAAACAATGCCA
>JAYSOC010000446.1:0-3376 GCA_043723285.1 Ferruginibacter sp.
CCTTTTTATCTGGCACCAAAAAAAAGTATCTCCACTCATTAATGAAGTAAATTGTTTTATCGGCTGCATAAACCAAGTCTTCTGCAAAATTGTACACCGTATTATTTAGCTCTTCCCTATCCACTTGTTTTGCATCTCCACTTATGCTTAATGGTGTTTGGTCAAGAAACTGCATATTTATAGCAGCAAGTGCTTTGTAAGTATTATCATTTACGCTTTTTTCTTGTAGCTTCAATATTTCAGTATCTCTAGTTACATAACCTGCAGGTGTACTAAATGGAATAGCAGCTTGGCCAATTGCTGGAGGATTTACTTCTAAGTGGGCAAATGGCGAAAACTTTATTTTACCACCGCCGCCGCAAGTATTACAATCTACCGTTACATCATCTGCACCAACCGTCTTACCTCTGCCAGAACAGGTATTACATTCTTTGTTTTGAAAATACCAAAATAGTGGGTAAAGATGTTGAATTTTACTTCCCTTCAAATCACTATACTCACAAGCTGCTTCATCAAGGAATGGTACCATAGCATCTATACGGCTACGGCTAAGGCTAAGGTTATCAAATTGCTTGTATGCCTCTGCTTTTACTTTAAATACTGGAAACTGTCCGATAATATTTGTTTGAGTAAATACCGGTGTAAAACCGCCTTTGCTTTGCTCGTAAATAATAACTTCTTTATCATCTATGTAATAAAATATTTCTCCTGATTGGTAAATATTTTCTTCCATTAAATAATTGTTTTTTCGCTTACTTCTAAGTACACAATACTTTTCTTTCTCATTAAAAACAATTACCTGGTCACTATTAAAAACGATGGGCACAGGTTTAGTATAAGCATTTTCCGAAATAGCTTCTAAAGGAATTACTGCTACAACCGCATTTGCATCTATTAAATTTTGTTTTAATAGTAACCCAAATAACCAATGCGTAATACTACTGTATGCTGGCAAGTTATCACTACAATAATTTTGTAAGTTTTCACTTTCAATTATTTTGGCAGTTTTTACTTTTGGGTAATCAATACACCAGTCCGGACTACGCCTTATTTTACTAAAACTTGTTACCACTTTACTTATTGGCAGTTTGGTAATTGCTTTATATGTAGATTGACGATATGCCAGTATTTCTTCTGTTTCAGATGGTCGCCTTTCCTTTATCATTTTATCAGGAAACTCCCCATCCGCATGTATGCGTAATGCATCATAAAGTGTTATACTTTCTTTATGAAGTGGATTGTAAATTCCATTGCTGGTAAAATACATTTGTAATTTTTCATTGCTAATTTTTGGCATTTTATAATTTCTTTCTTTCAGGTAAAAAATTTCGTTTATCAACCACCTGATACGGATTTGATAAACCAAGTTTTGCGAAGTAATGCTTCGCCAGTATGTTATAATTGTTTTTCACAAACTCAATATTAAAATTGCCTCCAATACTATAACCATAGAATCCATCTAATTCATAAGGATATTTTCTCATAAGCTTATCTAACCCTAAAAAAGTATTAAAAACTGGAGTGTAATTATCTTTATGTGGATAAATGCCTAATGTCATACAAGCTAATTGAAACGCAAGTTCATCGGTCATATTTCCATTGGCAAATGCATGACAAAAAACTTTTGGTTTATTGTAAATTGATTTTACTTTTTTAAAGTAATCTGCTACAATCTTATTTTTTTTGAAGTATAAAAATTCTCCGTAAATTTTATAAAGTTTGTCTTTTTTAGTGAAATTATAAGCTTCCATTATTTCATGCTCATGGGCCCAAACACTATTACCAATATCCCAACCATGCCCACGATTAGAAAAAGTAATATCTACTTTTTCAAGCTCTAGAAACAAATCCGATACATTTCTACCCTCAATCCAAATCATATCGGCATCTAGCTTTATTGTAATGTCGTAGGGCGAGAGGTCGTAAATTAAAACAGTGGCGTTATTAAACACTACTTTACCATTTTCAGTAAATTTTTTTGTTTCCAATATTACTAAATCATCAAATAAATTTTGATAAATCAATTTGCTTTCATCATCACAAATGATGCATATTTTAATCGCATCAATTGCTGATTTATTAGCAATTAAAGAAGCGGCTAAATTCTCAGCCATTCTATAATAATTTTCGTGTCCTAATGCGTAAATAACTATTCCTTTTGTCATAAAATTATTTTTATTGGTATCCATAAAGTTGTGTGCAAGTATCCGTACCACTAACACCTGTTATTGTTATTATCATATCAAAAATGCCAGGTGAGCCACCACCATCATACTGCAATGGCACATCAATAAATGTTTGCCCATTTATGATAGTTACATTAGCATTGTAGAACATCGCATATCCATTTAAAGTACCTGCTTGGTTGCTGTGAACATTTACCAAAATTTGTCCAGCGGTTAAAGTATTTATATTGAAACTGAAATTGTAAGTACCAGCTGTACCAAATGGTATCGGGTCTATACTGCCGCCTTGGCAAGTAAGTATTGCATCTCCTGGTTGTATTGTACCAGTAATATTTAAGGTATCAGAAAATGAAACGGAATTTACACCGCTACAATTGGTAACATCAAAAGATACAGCAATATTTGTACCTGCTGTGGTTGGAGTGCCTGAAAAAACTACTTCATCATTAGCAGCTCCTATATTTATAAACATCCAAGCTGGCTTATTTATATTAGCAAGCGAAATTGGTGCATCACCAATTAAGTCTATCGTGTAACTATACGGAGTGCCAATAACTGCATTTGGTAGAGAAGGTGTACCAACTATTCCTACTGGTGCGCAACCTCCAGTACCTACACCAACATTATTTACAAATCTTGGCCCAGCGAAATTGCATAAGCCAGTATTGCTGCCCGACCAAAAGGCAACATTGTAAACTCCCACTGGTACTGTAATTATAAAAGGAGCAGTAGGAGATACATTGTTCTGCCCAAAGTCTGGCGGTCCACCAATTGCTGGCGATAAGTACCCAGCACAATGCAAGTAAGTTATTAATGTTAAATCTAATGGGTTCCAGGTAAAAGTAATAGTTTGCGTACCATTATTATTATCAACTACAGTAGCTTGCAGCCCAGTAAGCAAAGGGCACGGTGGAACTGTTGAACAATCTGCACAATTATTATTCCTTATAAGATATGGTGTAGCCAATGCTTTAAATTTTGCAGGCGCTTTACATAAATTCAATTCGGTATCCCAACCAATCTCGTAGCTACCATTTTTACTAATTCCTCCTGTGTAATTATTAGATGTTATAGCAATAGTATCATGTGCCAATGCAACAACTATCTTGTCATGTATATCCTCAGGGAAATGTTCCGTTTGGGCTTGGTATTCTTTGGTAAGTAAAGAACGAGTTTGGCGTATTACTCCA
>JAYSOC010000447.1:0-3375 GCA_043723285.1 Ferruginibacter sp.
GCTGATTTGTTGCCTTTGTTTTGCACAAAAAATGATAGTAACAAAACAAATGATGTTTTAAAAAACGAGTCCGCAACCCAGTATTAATTATGGTTTTGATGCATATAAAAAATTGCTTTAAGCATTTTGGGTTTTGCTGAAGTAGGTAATAAAGAAAATAAAAGTTGGAATGGTTATAAAATAAATTAATGCAAATTGGCAGGCATCCGAATAAAAAAATGTAAAAAAAATTTTAAAATTAACTGCAAACAAAATGAAAACAAAACAAATAGCGCTCATATTTATCGTAATGCTTCAAGTATTTTCTTCAAATATTTTTGCACAAAAAAAGTTTGAATTAGCAGACGTTGCAAAGTTGGTTTCCATCTCGGAGCCGCAGCTATCGCCTGATGGAAAAAGTGTAGTCATTGTAGTTTCCAGACATGACTATGTTCAAAATAGATTTAATGCAGAATTGGTATTGGTAGATATAGCTACCGGCAAGAGAAGGGTGCTTACTCAAGATAGGTTCACTGTATCAAGCCCACGATGGTCGCCCAATGGAGATCAATTGGCTTTTTTATCTAAAGTAGGACAAGGTAAAGAAGCAGCCACACAAATCTTTTTACTGTCCATGTTTGGTGGAGAGGCAAAACAAATTACCAAAGCATACAAAGCTGTGCAGCATTTTAGTTGGAGCCCCAATAGCGAAAGTATTGCTTATGTTACGTTAGACGAACCAAAAAACAAAAAAGAAATTGAAAAAGGATTTTCCGATTTTGAAATAGCCAATAATGATATGTTTTTAAACAGTAAACCATTGCCATCTCATATCTGGATAGTAAATACCATTACTGCTGAATCTAAAAGATTGACAAACGGGGATTGGAGTTTACCAGTAACCATTCCACCTGGTGCACCATCTTCTCCACTTTCATGGTCTTCTGATGGAAAAAATATTTTGTTTGTAAAAGTAGTATCGCCTTATTCGGGAGATGGACAAAAAAGAACCATTGAATCCGTTTCCATTTCAGATTCAACTTTTAAAAAATTAACAACCAGAACAAAGCTGGAATCGTACCCAAATTTTTCGCCAGATGGCAGTAAAATTGCATATTGGTATAAAAAAGCAGGAATAAATGAAAGTATAAACGAAATATGGGTAAGCAATTCAAATGGTGCCGAGGGCAAATCAATTTCTACACAATTAAATAGAGACTTGTACTTGTCTGCTTGGATGCCCGACAATAAAACTTTTTTAGTAGGTGGGCATAATGATAATAAAACTTCTTTATGGACAATGTCGTTGGATGGTAAATCTACGCCCATCGATTTAGGAAATGTTTGCCCATCTTGGTCTTTCGGGATTGATGTTTCTATTAACAAAAACGGTGCTGTTGCATTTACCGGAACCGAACCAAACAAACCAGTTGAATTGTATTATTTATCATCGACTACTTCAAAACCTATACAACTTACAGACTTTAATAATGAAGTGAGTAATATGCGTTTGGGTAAAACAGAAACACTAAGATGGGAAAATGATGGCTGGAAACATTGTGGCATTGTAACCTATCCAACAAATTACTTACAAGGTAAAAAATACCCCTTGGTTTTGGTAATACATGGTGGACCAAATTCCGCATCTGTAGATCAGTTTTCAAGATTTGCTCAATTGTTGGCTAACGAAGGCTATTTTGTTTTTGAACCCAATTATAGAGGCAGTGATAATTTAGGTAGTGAATATAAACTGGCTATTGTACAAGATGCTGGGGCTGGACCTGGACGTGATGTAATGGCAGGATTAGAAAAACTAAAATCTACTGGCATGATTGATGCAGATAAAATTGCGGTGAGTGGCTGGTCGTATGGTGGCTATATGACGGTTTGGTTGGCTGGGCATTATGCTGGATGGAAAGCAGCTGTTGCAGGAGCTGCGGTAACAGATTGGGTAGATCAATATAATTTAAGTGATGGCAATGTTGGTCGTGCAACTGCAATTGGCGGTTCGCCATGGGTAGGTAATAATATGAAAAAATATATAGACCAATCTCCAATTACCGAGGCTAAAAATATTAAAGCCCCTACTTTAATACTGGCCAATACTGGCGACCCAAGGGTTCCCATTTCACAATCATATAAATTATACCATACTTTAATAGATAATGGTACGATTGCAAAATTTATTGGATGGCCAATACCAGCCCATAATGCCAGCGACCCAGTAACACAAATGGAAAGAGATAGACTTTGGATTGATTGGATAAATACATATTTGAAGTAAAGGAATTGGTATTGCAAGAAAATTAATTATTTTATAAAACTATTATGCGAAAAAAAATAAGCACTATCATTTTACTATTGTGTAGTTACTTTATAACAACCGCACAATCGTACGAAAAAATTCATTTTAATGCCATCGTTATAGATACGCACAACGATATTCCTACAACTGCTATTGAAAAAAACGTAAGTTTTGATGATAATTTAAAAACAAAAACACACTCCGATTTGCAACGCATGCAGCAAGGCGGTGTAGATGCGCAATTTTTTTCTATTTGGTGCGATGGACTTAAGCAAAACCCTTATGCATGGGCCAACAGAGAAATAGATACGGTAATGGCATGGGTAAAACGCAACCCAACAAAAATGATGTTGGCAACATCTGTAAAGGATATTGAAAAAGCTGTAAAGCTAAAAAAACTAGCCACATTGTTTGGTGTAGAAGGTGGCCACATGATAGAAAATGATTTGACTAAATTGGAAGCGTTGTATAATAGAGGTGTACGATACATGACACTTACTTGGAATAATTCAACCCCTTGGGCAACATCTGCACTCGATGAAACCACCAAAGCAGACTCACTAAAACATAAAGGCCTTACCAATTTTGGAAAACAAGTTGTACGAAAAATGAATGACCTAGGCATGTTGGTTGACTTAAGTCATGTAGGCGAACAAACATTTTGGGATGCTATCAACACTACATCAAAACCAATTTTAGTTTCGCATAGTTGCGTATATACAGTATGCCCGCACAGGCGAAATTTAAAAGATGAACAAATAAAAGCAGTTGGTAAAAACGGCGGCGTTATTCATTTAAATTTTTATAGTGGCTTTGTAGATTCTGCTTTTGAAAAACGCAGTGACGCATTTACAGCGAAGCATAAAAAAGAAATGGATTCGTTGTTAAAAATAAATCCCGAGCCTTATTTCATGCAAGTATATTTATTTGAAAAATATCCTGATGAAGTAAAAAACATTCGCCCGCCATTAAGTATGCTCATAGACCATTTAGATTATATTGTAAAACTAATTGGCGTAAACCATGTAGGCCTTGGCAGCGATTTTGATGGAGTAAATAGTTTGCCACAACAACTAGATGATGTGACAGCA
>JAYSOC010000448.1:0-3374 GCA_043723285.1 Ferruginibacter sp.
AACAGGAATCACATTCGTGTTTACAGTATCTTTCACTTCGGGCAATATTGATTTTTCTTCTCTCTTTTTTTCTCTATTCCACCAAAAAATAAAGCTTACAATAAAAATGCCTGCAAGCAGGAGTATAACCAGCCATCTATTCGCAAATATTTTATTAAAAAATGAAACTGATTTTTCTTTTTTCTTTTGCACAACCATGGTAGCGTAATTACCCTTACCCTTAGCAATATTTATTGTAATACTACCAGTAGAAACGGTTTTATAAGATCCTATATTGGGGTCAAAAAAACTAAATTGTATGGCAGGAATTATTTGCTTGCCAGTATCTGTAACCGTAAATGGAATTTCAAATGTTTTGCTACCGCTAATTGGAATTGTAGCATTATTTGTATTGTCTGTAATTTTTGTTTCAAAAACTTCAAAGCCTTTTGGCCAAGCAATTTCGGGTGTAGTTAGTAATTGCATATTACCTTTGCCAGAAATCGTTATTAATAATTTTCCTGTTTCATCTGTAAAAAAATTATTTTTTTCTATTACTGCCTCTATATCAAAATTACCAACTGCGTCTTTAAAATTTTCTGGCTTGCCTTTTTCTGGTAATGGTTTTACATGTATAGTTAATGGCTTGCTACTAAGGCTTACATTTTCTTCAAACATATCATTTACACCATTATCATTTTTCACAAATGTTATTTTGTTCTCCAGAGTGGCAGATTCTAATTCTATTACTCCAGCTTGTAGCGGATATAGTTGTGCCTTGCGAATTACATATACATTGTACTCTCGTCCGTTAAGGCTTTCGTGCTTGTTTGGATTTTGATCTATTTGTTCCAACATATCTACCACAGAAAAACCATTGAAAGAAGGATTTTTGGAAACATTACTTTCGCTTTGCAATCTTGTAAAAAGTTTATACGTTGCTAAAATAGGCTCGCCCACAAAGCACGAAGTTTTGTCTGTTTGCAATTTGAGCTGCATATTTTTACTCACATTATCTTGCACCGTTTCGCCATTTTTTAAAATATAATCTTCAAATTTTTTTTGAGGCTTTGGTTCATCAAACAAATCAAAAGCTGCAAATGGCGACTGATTTGCAGGTGCAGTATTATTATGCAAAGATTTTTTATTGCTTATAGAAACCTTTACAACATTGCTTTTAAATGTTTTTCCATCTATAACTGCCGAGGCAGAACCAATTAAAAAATTACCAGCTTTTTTTGGCTGCAAAATAAAACTTACTGATACATATTTTGTAGTATTGCCATTAAAAATATTAGTGGAAGATTCTTGATTTGGACCACTTACAACTATGAAATCGTTTGTTATTGTGGGATTAAGCGATTGGATATCTTTTCCATTTTCTATCGTAAATTTTAACGTAATATATTCTTCTAAACCTGCATTATTAGGCGTAGCTATAGCATAAAACTTTGCTTGTGCAATAGCAGTATTGCAAATAATTATAAAAATGCAACAGAAGAATAGTTTGGTAAAAAATAACTTCATAAAAAAGCAAATAAAATACACAGCAAAATTATACAACAAAGTAGAAACGATATGTTTTCTTTATCTTAAAATATTGGCAATAAATTGTTAATTACAAATCGCCAAGTTGTGGGCGCATCACAATTTCTTCGGGCACTGCTGCTGCAGAAAGTTTGGTGCAAGCAAATATGATGGCGGCAATATCTGACGCTTCCATAATTCTATGTTTACTATTATCGAACCCTGCCCAAGAATCTGTAAATACCGCTCCCGGGAAAACTGTAGTTACTTTTACACCCGTAGTTTTCAATTCGTGCCGCAGGTTTTGGCTAAACCCATTCATGGCAAATTTACTAATGCTGTAACTGCCCCCGTTATCATATGCTTGCAAGCTAGCAATAGAACAAACATTGAAAATGTGCCCACTTCCATTCTTTATCATTTGCGGAGCTAGTTTTTTAGTGAGATAATAAGCGCTATACAAATTATTGTTCATCATTCCTTCTAAGCTACCATCTGCTTCTTCTAAAATACTACCAGGTTTGTAACCGCCAGCGTTATTTATCAAAATATCTGGCACGCCTTTTTGCAAACAAAAATCGGCAAATGCATCTGTATTTTCTTTATTAGATAAGTCTGCAACCATAGTATGCACAGTACATGTAGCAAATTGTTTTTGTAAAGCTGCTGCAGTTTCTTCGAGTGTTACTTTATTTCTTGCACATAAAAAAAGTGTATTGCTTTCTGCAGCAAATTTTTCGGCAATGGCTTTTCCAATTCCCCTTGCAGCACCAGTTATTACTATATTCATTTGTATAAATTTTTTATTGGCTACCTTTATATTTTCGTAAAGTTAATTCAACCTTTTTAAAACAATAAAAATACATGCCCATTTACAAACATCTTTTTTTTGATCTCGATCATACCATTTGGGATTTTGATACAAATGCTAAAGCAACCCTCACCGATTTATATGCGCAAGGGCTTGAAGAAAAAACAAAGGTGCCGTTTGATGAGTTTTACGAACGATACATTTTTCACAATGCACATTTATGGGCACGCTACGAAAAAGGTTTTATAGGTGTAGAAGAATTAAAGTGGAAAAGAATGTGGCGAGCACTGCTCGATTTTAAAATTGCAGATGAAGCATTATCAAAAGAATTAAGTGTACAATTTTTAAATATACTACCTACAAAAAAAGAGGTTTTTCCATATACGTTTGAAATATTGGAGTACTTAAAAAATAAAAATTATATCCTACACCTCATCACAAATGGTTTTGTACACACACAAACCATGAAATTGCAAAACAGTGGCTTGAATAAATATTTTACAGAAATGATAACATCTGAGGCGAGCAATAGCTTAAAACCAAAGAAAGAAATTTTTGATTACGCTTTGCAAAAAACTGGCGCTAATTTAAAAGAAAGTATTATGATTGGCGACAATCAAGATGCAGATATTGCAGGAGCCCTCAATGCGGGCATGGATGCCGTTTTTGTAAACCATATAAACGAAGCTTCAAAATTAAAAGCCACATACACCATTACACATTTAAAAGAACTGGAGGATATATTGTAAAATAAAACTGTCCCTACATTTTTGTAGGGACAGTTTCAATATCATCGAAAGATGAATTATAAAGTTGCTGTAGTTTCAGCTTTTTTATCTTTGCAACATCCAGCTTTTTTTGCAGCTGCATCTTTAGAGCAACAAGTCTTAGACTTCGCACATTTTTTCTTGTTCTTTTTTCCACCATCTGCAAATGCTGCACCAGTTACTAATAATGCTGCTGTAGCTAATAAGAATACTTTTTTCATGTTTAATTTTATTTTAATTGTTACTAATACGATATAAAAATATAAGTTTCTGTTGATAAATATACAGAA
>JAYSOC010000449.1:0-3372 GCA_043723285.1 Ferruginibacter sp.
TTGATTAAGCAAAACATTCTGGAGGTTGCTCAGGAGTAAGTGGCGAAAATAAACTACTCAGCTTGTTATTTCTGTTGTTGAGTAGGGTAGAAGATGTAATCATTAACATACCATCTAATTGGTATAAATTATGATTCTGTACATATTCTATTTGTGTAGATTTTAATATTTTTTGTACTGGATTCTTTTGTTTGGAATTACTGGTTCCTGCTTCAGCATTATTTTTTTCTACATTGTTTTTTGTTTCAGCTAAAACTATTTTCTCTTCATTTGGCAAACACATTAAATACAGTACATTATTTTCTATCTTTCTTTTTACGTATTGATAATGCACGCCTTTAATTACTGTTTCGCCATAAGCATTTTCGTAATCCTT
Organism: Ferruginibacter sp.; assembly: GCA_043723285.1. Lineage (GTDB taxonomy): Bacteria > Bacteroidota > Bacteroidia > Chitinophagales > Chitinophagaceae > Ferruginibacter. The sequence continues at coordinate 377 of JAYSOC010000449.1, forward strand.
ATCTGCCACATAAGGCATATTTAATTCAGTTTTAATTTCTATAAGATTACTTTCATCAAAATTTTTCGTTTCTATACTTGCCGTTAATTCTTGCTTAGCTTTCTTTTCCAAATAAGAAAATACCATGCGGTAGCCGAATACATTAAACAGCAGCACAAATAATATTAATATGGAAAATACTTTTTTCAAGTGGGTACGAATATAGTTTTTTTGTACATATTTAGCAAAAAAATTACCACGCTTTAAGTTTCTTGTTTATTTTACAAATAATGCGTCCATGGTTATGCTATTGTCCACCAATTGTGAGGCGTATGCATTATCGGCTATTCCATAAGTAGTTACCATAGTTATCATAACAGATTTTTTGGTTTTTGTTTGTTCAATAAAACTACCAATCTTGTTACGAAGATTATCAGCATATTTTTTATCAATGGTAAATGCATTTATAGAAAATTTCATTTCGCAAATATTAATTACTTGGTCATTTCTATCTATCAATAAATCTATTTGCGCATCTTTATTACGCCAACTTGCAGCACTAGACATTATGCCTGCTATGCCCAATTCTTTTTTTATTTGTGGTAAATGCATACTGCATACTTGCTCAAAAGCATAACCACTCCATGCTCTGTATTGCGGTGTTTTAGATGTTATAGCCCAATAATTATCTTTGGAAACATCTTTGTTAAAAATAAAATTGAAATAAAATAGGGTGTAAAAATCTATCAATTGATATACAGCATCTCTCTCTAATTTGTCAAAGGGTATATATTTTCTGATAAAACCACATTCCTCCAAACTAGTCAATATTTTTGTTATAGTACCTCCATTTGAGAGTTTTGCAGTTGCGACTATTTCCTCCCTTGTTAAGCCTTTTGTTTTTTTGCTAATTGCTCTTACAACTGCTATATAATTTTCAGGAAATTTGAATAGTGAAGCATATAAATTATTAAACTCATTTTTTAATAATCCTCCATCTTTAAAAAATAAATTATCAATATTTTGTGTAGCACTTTTACCTCGCTTTATAGCATTTAAGTAAAAAGGTATTCCACCCATAGTCATATACGTTTCTATTATTTGATACTTATTCCAATGTATATTTTTTGTTTGCAAAAACAACTCTGTTTCTTGTAGTGTTAGTGGAAATAATTTTATTTTCTGTGTAACTCTATTATGCAAGCCTCCTGTGTTATTAATTATTTTATCAATAATCCAAGATGCAGCAGAGCCGCAAATTATTAATTTTATGTCTTTGCGTGCAGAAGCCCAATGATTCCAAAAATGCTCAAATTAACTTAAGAAATCTGATTTGTGTGTATCAAACCAAGGTAGTTCATCAATAAATATGAGTTTTTGTTTAGCTCTTACTTTTTCAAGGTATTCAATAAGTAATTGAAATGCATCATGCCAATTTGATGGTATATCTATTTTTTTCTTTGGATTATATTTTTTAAAAACGGTTACAAAGTTTTGTAATTGTAATGCTGTTGTGGATTTTGGCTTTCCTGTAATATAAAAATGAAAATTATTCTGAAAGGTTTCGCTTATCAAAAATGTTTTTCCCACTCGCCGTCTTCCATACACAACTATAAATTCTGAAGATGATGATGTAGCGTATTCTTTTAAGCAATCTATTTCATAATGCCTACCAATAAATTCACTCATATAAAGGATTTTATTAGTACAAATATATTATAAAAAGGCTCTAAATGCTCAATTTTAGAATTATTAGTAGCTGTAAGTGGTATAAAAAGTATAGTTACAGCTATTAATTGTTTTATTTTTTTGTAAAATTTGTTTAAATTCATTGAAAGTATCTGAATTATTCGTAGCTCTAAGTAGTATAAAAAATATACTTATAGCTACTAATAATTTATCTTATTTTACAACATACGTCTTCCTGTCCTTTCCAACGCCTTTAATAGTAAGGCTTTTCCATCCGCTTGGCAGGGTAGATTTTATTTGTTGTAAACCTGTAGGAGTTATATCTAAACCACCAAAGCCCATAAGTATAGCTTGTACAATTCCGCCTGCACCTGTGGAAAAATATGGGTTTGTACCGCCTTTGGTTTCGGCAATTACTCTAAATGGAGGGTTCAAATTTGGACGATACGCATCTTTAAACCAATAGTCTGCTTTTTGTGCATCGCCAAGGCGGCTATACAATAATGCAAAAATTGCTTGTGTCATAGCTGGTGTTCCTTCGTTAGGAATTTTACCACTATAAAAATCTAAATCCTTTTTTATTTGTGCTACATCTGTAATTTGCTTTAATGGATATGCCAATAAATTTACATCAGCTTGTTTTATTCCTTCGCCTTTGTAGGTATCATGCTCGGCAGTTACACCATTTGCCATTTTTGTAAATGGAATATTATTGGCTACCAATTCCCAATCGGCATTTTTTGCAATGCCCAAAATTTGCGCAGCCATATTTGCATATTGCAAATTTGTTTTTGCAGCAGCATTTGTAAATGCATTGTTATCTACATTCTCCGCCCATTCATCAGCAGCCACTACATTTTTTATTTCAAATTTATTTACGCCATTTCTTTCTACCCTGCTAGCCCAAAAGTTTGCTGTCTCTTTTAATATTGGCCAACCTTTTTCTTTGAGCCATTCTTTATCTTGAGTAACACAATAATAATTCCATGCAGCAATACCAACACAAGCAGTAATGTGTTGTTCAAACGGCCCACTCAATGCCCATACTGGTGTTTCTTCTACGCCTGTCTCTGCACTTTCCCAAGGAAATTTCGCACCTTTGTAACCAACACTAAATGCATTTCTTTTTGCCGCTTCTAATCTTTGAAAACGATATTCCACCATGCTCTTTGCAATCTCAGGATGCAATACCAATAACCCTGGATACATCCATAATTCGGTATCCCAAAATACATGGCCGTTATACCCCAATCCGCTCAAACCCATTGGTGACGGGCTTAACGCAGTACCTTCTCTCGTAAAAGAATATAAATGATACAACATGCTAT
>JAYSOC010000450.1:0-8482 GCA_043723285.1 Ferruginibacter sp.
TCTAAAGCCTTTTCAAATTTACCATTGCCAGCAAGGCTTGTAGCGTATTGTAATAAAAATGATTTTGCGTATAAAGAATCTTTATTGAAAATATTTTCGTAGTCTGATGAAGAGGATGCATAGTTTTTTACTCTTGCATATATATCTGCTCTTGCTAAAAGTGCATCTAAATAATTCGGGTCAACTTTTAGCGCTTCTGTAAGATTTGCTATGGAGTTTAAATAACTTCCATTGGTAGCATCTTGGTAAGCAGTTTCATAAAAGGTAATTGCTTTTTTATTTACTTTGTCTGGATTATACCATTGTGCTTTAACTTGCTGAACAAATAAAATGATGATAAAAAAGAAAACCGTTTTATGTAGAAAAAGTTTTTTCATTATTTATAAATATATCGGAAGGTAATATTTTAAAAACAAGCTTTTAATAATATAGCGTTAAAAATATTTTTTAATGAACAATGGGCTTAAGCCCATTGCAACTTTTACGGCACATTAATATATTTATGCAATTGCAAACTCAATTCCCATTTTGGATTATCTTTTATATATTCAACAATAAGTGGCGTTACAATAGAAGCCTTACTCCACTCGGGTTGTAAATATAATTTGCAATTGGGCGAAACCTGTTCTGCAAATTCTTCTGCCCAAGTAAAATCGCTTTTGTTAAATACCACAATTTTTAATTCGTGTGCATGTGGTACTACTTCTAACAATGGAGCTTTAAATTTTTTGGGAGATAAACAAACCCAATCCCATGAGCCCGATAGTGGCGATGAACCGGATGTTTCAATATTGGTTTCAAAACCTTCGGCTTGTAATGATGTAGTTAGTAAATCTAAATTGTGCATTAATGGTTCGCCGCCTGTTATTACTACTAATTTGGCAGCAGTTTTTTTTACCTCATCTACTAAAGTATCTATACCTATCATTGGATGTTTACTAGCATCCCAACTATCTTTTACATCGCACCACACACAGCCAACATCGCAGCCACCTAGCCTAATAAAATACGCAGCTCTGCCTTGGTGAAATCCTTCGCCTTGGATGGTGTAAAAATGTTCCATTACTGGTAATGCTATCATTAAATAGATTTATTTTTATTTAAAATTTTCTGTTTCTTTAAAATGGAAATTTTTCTTTTATTTCCAAAATAGGGAAATAAATACCTCGTTTATCTCATTGTCAATAAAAGCCAAATTGAAATACTGAATTTGAACGGAGCGTCGCCACCGAAGTGCCATCAAAGTTCCTCTGCTCGTAAACAAAAATTTTAAAAACCGAAGGTTATTCTGCTCCTGCAGCCTTTAAAGTATTTTGCAAAAGTGCCGCTATTGTCATCAGTCCCACACCTCCAGGCACAGGTGTTATAAAACTACATTTTGGCGCTACATTTTCAAAGTCTACATCGCCTTTTATAGCAAAGCCGCTTTTTTTAGTTTCGTCTGCAACCCTTGTTATGCCTACATCTATCACTACTGCTCCTTCTTTTACCATGTCGGCAGTAAGAAAACCCGGTATGCCAAGTGCTGCAACAATAATATCTGCCTCACTACAAATTTTTTCTAAGTTTTTTGTGCGACTATGGCAAAGGGTAACCGTACAATTTCCAGGGTTTGTATTTGCACTTAGCAAAATACTCATTGGCCTGCCTACAATATTACTTCTGCCAATTACCACAGCATTTTTTCCTTCGGTTTCTATGTTGTAATGTTTTAGCATCATCATTATGCCAAGCGGCGTAGCAGGTACAAATGTTTCAACACCTTGCACCAATTTTCCTACACTTATTGGGTGAAAACCATCCACATCTTTTTTAGGATCAATTAAATTTATGATGGAAGATTCATCAATATGTTTTGGTAAAGGAAGTTGTACCAAAATGCCATGCACATCATCATCTTCATTTAATTTTTTAATACTTTCTGTAATTTCGGCTTCGGTAACGGATACATCAAAACGAATGAGCGTGCTTTTAAAACCAACATCTGCACAGTTTTTTATTTTGCTAGCCACATAAGTTTCACTAGCTCCGTTACTTCCAATTAATATGGCTGCAAGGTGCGGTGTTATCCCTTTCTCATTTTTGTGTAAAATTGTTTGTGCCTTTATCTGCACTTTTACTGCTTCGGCTACTGTTTTACCATCTAAAATTTGCATGCTGCAAAAGTATAAAACTATCTTCACTTAATATTTTTTGAAGAATGCATTTATCTTTAAAATATTGATATATCTTGTCGGTGTATTTTAAAATGTATTTGTTTTGAGAAAACTATTACCTATATTTCTGCTTGCAATTATTTTTACCAATTGTACTCATGCACAATCGCTACGACACAGCATCAGCATGCCTTACATTAACTTAGGTGCATATAGTACGAAGCAAATAGACCCATTTTCGTTTACCAGTAATCAGGCAGCTTTAGCGCAAGTGAAAGATGCAGGTGTGGGCGTATATGGCGAAAGAAGATTTCTTTTGGCAGAAAATAGTGTGTATGGGTTGGCTTTGGCAGTACCTACAAAAAAAGGAAATTTTGGTGTACTAGTAAATTATGCTGGGTTCGCAAATTTTAATGAGCAAAAAGCGGGTTTAGCATATGGTCGCTCGCTTGGCAGCAAGGTGGACATTGGTGTACAATTTAATTATTATGGATATAAAATTCCTGCTTATGCAAATGCATCAACAATAAATTTTGAAGCTGGTGCTATTGTGCATGTTACCGAAAAAATAAATGCTGGTGTACATGTGTATAATCCTGTAAGTGGAAAATTGGGTAAAACTGGCGATGAAAAATTGGCATCTGCTTATAAGTTTGGTGTAGGGTACGATGCTACTGATAATTTTTATTTTAGTACCGAAATTGTGAAAGAAGAAAACCAGCCAGTAAATGTAACCGGCGGTGTACAATATCATTTTAAAAAACAATTTTTTGCCCGTGCTGGTTTTAGAAGCGATAATAGCACAGGCTTTGCTGGCATTGGTTTTATGGTAAATAATTTTAGAATAGATGTAGCTTCTAGCTTTCATCCGCAATTGGGTATTTCGCCGGGTATTTTATTAGTGTATAATTTTAAAAAGGCAGAAAAATGAGGAGCATAGCAACATCGTTGTTCTTCCTTTTTGTGTATGTGCAATGCATAGCGCAAGTGCCCGAAAAAAAAGAAAAACAACCAGAACAAACAAACACAACTACCGAGCAGCAGCTAGAAAATATTACCAACTCTAATGAAGATGCAGAAACAGAAGATGATTCTTATTTGCAACAATTGGCAAGCTTTCAAAAAAATCCAATCAATATAAATTATGCTTCCGAAATAGAATTGAAAGAACTTCGTTTGCTAACGCCAATTCAAATTTCAAATTTAATTAGCTATAGAAATTATTTGGGATTACTTATTAATGTGTATGAGCTACAATCTATACCAAGTTGGGATATTGCAACTATTCAAAAAATTCGCCAATACGTTTCTGTAAGCAAAAATGCAGATATTATTTCTTCTATAGCTGATAGATTAAAAGGCGGTGAGCATACCATATTACTAAGAGCTACTCAAATTATTGAGCCATCAAAAGGGTTTCAAATAGATCCTGCTGCGGGTAAAAATTATTATCCAGGTTCGCAACAAAGAGTATTTGTTAGATATCGTTATCAATACAAAAACCTTTTACAATATGGCGTTGTAGGCGAAAAAGATGCAGGGGAGCAATTTTTTAAAGGTGCACAAAAACAAGGATTCGATTTTTATTCGGCACATTTATTTGCAAGAAATATTGGTATGATAAAATCGCTTGCTATTGGTGATTATACCGTAAACCTTGGGCAAGGACTTACACAATGGATGAGCCTTGCCTTTAAAAAAGGACCAGATGTATTGTCAACAAAAAGAGAAGCTGATGTATTGCGCCCATATAATTCTGCGGGCGAAATATTTTTTCATAGAGGTCTAGGAATAACTGTAGGAAAAAAGAATTGGGCTGCTACAGTATTTGCATCTTATAAAAAAACAGATGCCAATTTTGCCGCAGGCGATACTACACAAACCCAAGATGACTTTGTAACTTCTTTTCAAACTTCTGGGTTCCACCGAACAGCAAGCGAGGTTGCAGACAAAGGCGTACAAAGGCAATTGGCTTTTGGGGGTAATTTTTCTTATAAAATTAAAAATTTACATCTTGGGTTAAACGCCATTCAATACAGCTTTAAATATCCTTTACAAAAGGCAACAGACCCGTATAATTTATATGCACTTACAGGCAAAAGTTTTGGCAATTATAGTATTGATTATAGTTACACCTACAATAATTTGCATTTTTTTGGAGAAGTAGCTACTACAAATAAAAAATATCCTGCTACAATAAATGGGTTATTAATTAGTGTAGCCAATAATGTGGATATGAGTTTTGTGTATCGTAATATTTCAAAAGGCTATCAATCGCTCTATACCAATGCTTTTACCGAAAGCTCTACGCCTAATAATGAAAAGGGATTGTTTTCTGGTATAACCATACGCCCAACCAATGCTTGGCGCATAGATGCCTATGCAGATTTTTATAAATTTCCTTGGTTAAGATATAGAGTAAATGCGCCAACAACTGGCTCTGATTATGTTGTACAATTGAATTATAAACCAAACAAAGTATTTGAAATTTATACGAGATTTAAATCCGAATCTAAATCTATTAATTACAATCCTAAAGATTTGACGTTAAGCCCCGTTATTCCTCAGCCTAAGCAGTATTGGCGTACGCAGTTTTCGTATAAAATAAATTCGGTGTATAGTTTTAGAAGCAGGGTAGAAACAGTGTGGTTCGATAAAAAAGGAGACGCACCCGAAAATGGATTTTTATTATATGCAGATTTAATTTTTAAGCCTACTTTAAAACCATTCTCTGCTAATATGAGGTTACAATATTTTGAAACCGATGGTTACAATAGCAGGTTGTATGCTTATGAAAATGATGTGTTGTATAGTTTTTCTATTCCAGTTTTTTACGATAAAGGTTATCGTTATTACCTCAATGTAAATTATGATATAAGTAAAAAATTATCGCTGTGGGGCAGAGTAGCACAATATTTATATCCCAACAAATCATTGATAGGCTCTGGGTTAGATGAAATAAAAGGCAATCATCGTACCGAGGTAAAACTACAGGCTTTGTATAAATTTTAACTTTTTTTAACTTTTACGCAGCGAAATAAGAAAGGATGCTGTCATAAATAAGAGAACAAATAGGCAAATATTTATTTAACAAAATTTTTATGTTAAAAATTTATCCCTATTTTTACGTTTCATTAATTATTAATTTTATAACTCATGACAAGAATCTTATCACTATTTGTGGTGTTTATGCTTACAGGAGCATTGGCATTTTCACAAAACCGGGTAGTGACCGGTAAGGTAACAGCTGCTGATGGCACTTCAGTTCCATTTGCAACAGTTAAAGTAAAAGGAACTACAAATGGGCTTTCTGCTGATGCAAATGGAGAGTTTTCTATTCGTGTTAAAAATGGAGATGCTTTAGTTGTTTCTGGTACTGGCTTTAAACAAGCAGAATTTCCAGTAGGCACAGCAGGTGCTTTAAATCTAAGTTTAGAGAGAAATAAAGAATTAATTGAAGTTGTTGTAACCAGTGCCTTTCAAACCAAAAGAACATTGAGAAGTCAATCCTCAAATATTCAGCAAGTTTCTGGAGAGCAATTAAACACAGTTAGAGCTTCTGATATAAATAACGGCCTTGCAGGTAAAGTAGCCGGTGCTCAGGTTCGCAGCCAATCTTCAGCTAAACTTGGTTCAGCTGCTGTTGTAAGATTGAGGGGTGAAAATGGTCTAGGTGCTGGTACTGGACCAATTTACGTTGTTGACGGTACGATCATTACAAACTCTAGTGACGTTAATACAGATGATGTTGAAAGTATGACAATTTTGCAAGGACCTGCATCTGCTGCCTTGTTTGGCCCCGATGGTGCAAATGGAGCTATTGTTGTTACAACTAAAAGGGCAAAAAAGAATACAACTGCTATAGAAGTAAATACTGGTATTACTTTCGATAAAGCATACATACTACCTTCTTATCAAAACTCTTATGCAGGAGGTAGTAATTCTGATTTAATAAAATATAATTATGCTCCTGGTCAACCAATTGAATGGAAAGCATTGGATGGTAAATATTATCATAATTATGATGATGATGCAAGTTGGGGACCTCGTTTAAATGGTCAAGAATATATTCCTTGGTATGCTTGGTATGGAGGTCATAGCCGTGCTTTCAAAACTGCATCGCTTGCTCCACAGCCAAATAACGTTCGTAATTTTTGGGAGACTGGAGTAACTAAAACAAAAAATGTAAGTTTTGCTAAAGCGACAGACAACATGAATGTTAGAGTTTCTTATACTAATCTTGATATTAACGGATTGGTGCCTAATTCTTATTTAAAGAAAAATACTCTAAATGCTTCTTTATCATTAGATATTACTCCTAAATTAACTGTTTCTACAAATATTACATATCTTAATCAAAAAAGAAATACAGAGTCTGATGATGGATATTCAAACAATAGCTCAGGCTCTTTTAACCAGTGGTTTCATAGAGAACTCGATATGGGTATTATGAAAGAATTAAGAGGTTTAAAAACACCACAAGGAGTTTATGGTGCATGGAATGTGTCAAATCCTGATACTTATGACCCAGCACATCCTGAAAATTTTTACAAAGGAAATTATTGGTATAACCCTTATACATATTTTGATTTAGTAAAAAATATTGATACTAGAGATCGTTTATTTGGTGATTTTGCGCTTACATATAAATTGAATAGCAATATAAAAATAAAGGGTACTTACCGAAGGCAGCAGGTTAATGCAAGTGGTTACAACATTTATCCAACTGAATTAGAGCAAAGCGCAGCACAGTCTAGTTTTAATCCTTATGGTGAAACAAGTGCTGAGAATGCATTAGCATCTTATCAAACCAATCAATCTTATAATATTCGTCAAAATTATGAGGGCTTAGTATCTTTTACTAAAAAAATAAAAAATATTAATATTAACTCTAATGCTGGTTTTGATATATTAAAAAGTTCAAATAGATCATTCAATGCTAATACTAGCGGTGGTTTAAGTTTACCTGGAGTTTATTCTTTAGCTAACTCTGTAAAAGAGTTGCGTAATAATGGTCTAAAGCAGTTAGAAGTTATTAGTGAATTTAGAAGAAGAGGTATTTTTATTACTGGTGATATTGGGTACAAAAACTTTGCGTTTATAGAAGGGTCTTACAGAAGAGATTTTTCGTCAGCAGAACCTCAAGGTAATTTTATTGATACTAAGTCAATTGGTGCTTCTTTAATATTCAGCGATTTTATTAAAGATAAATCAATACTTAGTTATGGTAAAATAAGAGCATCTTACGGTCAAATTTTAAATACACTTAATCCTTATGATTTAGGTACTTATTATGTTATATCTGGTGGTGTAGGTGCAAACCCTACTCAGGTGGAGCCAAACACTTTAATTGATCCAAGATTAAGAGGTTCAGCTAATAGTGAAAAAGAGCTAGGAATTGAAATGAGATTCTTGAAGAATAGAGTTGGTATTACAGCTACATATTATGACAGAATTAACAAAGATTTCCCAGTTTTGATTACAACTTCAGGAACTTCAGGCTACACTGGTTTTAGAACAAACGCCGGTGAATTAGCTAAAACGGGAATTGAGTTGCAATTTTTTGCTCAACCACTTAAATTAAATAATTTCATGTGGGATTTCAATGCTACATATGCTAAATATCTTAAAAATGAGATTGTTTCCATAGCTGCCGACGGAAGTATAAAAAGATTGACTTCAGGTGGTGGAGCATTTAGTCCCGCTACAGGTGGATCAACTAGAGCTGCATATACAGTAAGTGAAGTAGGACAAAAATGGGGTCAATTACATGGTACTGGAATAAAGAGAATTAATGGTGTTCCAGTAATAAAAGCAGATGGCACTTACGATTCAGAACAAGATGTGAATTATGGCAGTATTCTTCCGGATTACACTGGAGGTTTTCAAAATTCTTTCACGATTTTTAAGAACTTCGTATTAAACGTAAATATTGATTATTCTTATGGAGGAAAATATTTCTCTCTTTCTGATTATTGGGGAAGTGTATCTGGTTTAACTGCTAAAACAGCTGCATTAAACGATAAAGGTAATTCTGTACGAGATGCAGTAGCTGATGGCGGTGGTGTACATGTAGTAGGTGTGGATGCTACTAATAAGCCAGTAGATATATACTTAGATGCAAAAACATATTATAACCAATACCCGAGTTCTAATATTAGCGAAAATAGTGTGTATGATTTAACATTCGTAAAATTACGGGAGTTAAGCTTAGGATATAAAATCCCTATGACTAATTTAGGCATTGGAAAATTTATTAAATATGCCACTGTATCAATTATTTCACGAAATCCTTATTTGATTTATGCCAAAACAAGAGATTTTGA
>JAYSOC010000451.1:0-3364 GCA_043723285.1 Ferruginibacter sp.
TAATAACCCAATTCCTAATTCCCAATTACCAATTACCATTTGCTCTCTCGGCGACGCATCCGTAACCGAAGGCGAAGTAAGCGAAGCATTTCAATTTGCAGCATTGCAACAATTGCCCATAATATTTTTGGTGCAGGATAATGATTGGGGAATAAGCGTAACAGCCGCCGAAGCAAGGACGAGCAATGCATACGAATTTATAAAAGGATTTACTGGTATAAAAAGAATAAGTATTGACGGTGCAAATTTTATAGAGAGTTTTGAAACCATGCAAGATGTAATTGCAGATGTGCGTGAAAATTGTTGTCCATATTTGGTGCATGCAACAGTGCCGCTGCTCGGGCATCATACAAGTGGTGTGCGAAAAGATTTTTATAGACACGAAAATGAATTGGCTAAACAAGCTGAGCAAGATCCGTTTATTCATTTGCAAAAATTTTTATTGCAAAATGGTATAAGCGAAAACGAATTATTACAAATAGAAAAAGATGCATACAGTTTTATAAAAAATGAATTTGACAAAGCCGTAGCATCGCCAGAGCCAGATGCAGCTACGGTTTCCAATCATGTTTTTGCGCCAACAAATATTACCGAAGAAAAAGGTGAACGCTCGCCAGAGGGCAATGAAAAAGTATTGATGGTGGATGCAGCATTGTTTGCCATAAGAGAAATAATGGAAGATTGTCCCGAAGCTGTTTTATATGGGCAAGACGTAGGACGTAGGCTTGGCGGGGTTTTTAGAGAGGCGGCTACATTGGCTGAGCAATTTGGCGACCATAGAGTTTTTAATACTGCTATACAAGAAGCATATATTATTGGCAGCACTGTTGGTATGAGTGCAGTTGGTGTAAAGCCAATTGTAGAGGTACAATTTGCAGATTATATTTATCCGGGGTTGAACCAATTAGTAACAGAAATTTCTAAAAGTTGTTATCTCACTTGTGGGAAGTTTCCTGTGCAAACACTCATACGTGTGCCTATAGGTGCGTATGGTGGTGGCGGCCCATATCATAGCGGAAGTGTGGAGAGTACACTGCTTACTATTAAAGGCATAAAAATTGTGTACCCAAGTTGCGCCGCCGATATGAAAGGCTTGCTGAAAGCGGCTTTTTACGACCCTAACCCTGTTGTAATGCTTGAGCACAAGGGATTGTACTGGAGTAAAGTGCCCGGCACAGAAGATGCAAAAAATACAGAGCCAAGTAGAGATTATATTATTCCATTAGGCAAAGGAAATATTGTATTGCATGCCAATGAGGAGAAAATAAATAATGGAGAAACATGTTGTATCATCACCTATGGTATGGGTGTGTATTGGGCAAAAGCTGCTGCAAAAAGTTTTGTTGGACAAATAGAAATTATAGATTTAAGAACGTTATTTCCGCTTGATGAAGCACTCGTTTTTGCAACGGTAAAAAAACATGGAAAATGTTTGATACTAACCGAAGAGCAACAAAACAATTCTTTTGCAGAAGCGCTTGCAGGAAGGGTTAGTAAAGCATGCTTTAAAAATTTAGATGCGGCTGTGGAAGTAATGGGAGCGTTGAATTTGCCTGCTGTGCCCATGAATGTGATATTGGAAAAAGAAATGTTGCCGAGTGCGGAGAAGTTGGTGGTGAGGGTGGGGGAATTGTTAAGTTATTAAATACTTATCGATAGATGAATTAAAATATCCGATTCTAAAAAATAAACTATGCTACAAAGATTTTATTTTGACACATCCGTTTTTGGTGGCGTTTTTGATATAGAATTTGAAGAGGCTTCCATTTTATTATTCGAAAAAGTAAAGTTGGGTAAAGCAATGTGTGTGTATTCTGATTTAACGGAGGGTGAATTATTTGATGCACCTGAAAAGGTGAAAATCTTTTTTAATGATTTGCCACCTGAGTTTATTGAAGTAGTAAAAGTAGATGATGAAGCATTAAACCTTGCAAGAGCATACGTTAATGATAATGTAGTTGGTAAAACTAGCTTTGATGATTGTGTTCATATTGCTTTAGCTACAATACATAAAGTTGATATTCTTGTTAGCTGGAATTTTAAACATATCGTAAACGTATATAGGATTAGAGGATATAATTCTGTAAATTTACGTTTTGGATTACAAACATTAGAAATACGTTCACCAAAAGATATTATTGGCAATGAAAACTAAAACAAATAAAATAGAAAAAGAATTTGATACTGTAAAAACGTTTCGAGATATAAAGGAAAAGGTATCAAAAGAAATTATTGATATGGATATTGAACAGATAAAGGAGTATCTTAAAAAAAGAAAAGTAAGACTTGACAAATAGTTTTTAGAAAAGCAAACGACTTCTTGTTTTCTTACGTAAGTTTTTATTAAATTATTTTAATGAAAACATACCTCATCATTGGCGCATCATCAGGCATAGGATTACAATTGGCTACAACCCTAACTGCCGAAGGGAATAAAGTCATCGGAACTTTTAATAGTCATTCAATAGAAAATACAAACCCAAATATTTCTTACCATCCATTAAATGTGTTGGATACTGAATTAAACTTTTCTTTTTTACCTGAGACATTGGACGGAGTAGTGTATTGCCCGGGCAGCATTAATTTAAAACCATTTGTTAGAATAAAGCCCGAAGATTTTACGAATGATTTTAACCTGCAAGTTGGTGGACTAATAAAAGTATTACAAGCCTCACATCCCGCCCTTAAAAAAAGTGAACATGCCTCGGTGGTTGTTTTTTCTACAGTGGCTGTACAAATGGGTTTGCCATTTCATACTCAGGTATCCGCATCAAAAGGCGCTATCGAAGGGCTAACAAAAGCATTATCCGCAGAGTGGGCACCAAGCATTAGAGTAAACTGTATTGCGCCATCACTTACCGATACACCATTGGCTGCACAATTATTAAATACAGATGAAAAGAAAAGTGCCAATGCTCTTCGTCATCCATTAAAGAAAATAGGTACCGCTGGCGACATTGCAAATATGGCTGCGTTTTTATTATCGGAAAAAGCAAGCTGGATTACAGGGCAGGTGATGCATGTGGATGGAGGAATGAGTACGATTAAGGTTTAAAGTTGTTTGTTGTTTGTTGTTTGTTGTTTGTTGTTTGTTGTTTGTTGTTTGAAGCTCTCTATTCCGCAAGATACTTTGAACACAACACACAACCTTGAACCTTCAACTTTTAAACTTGAACTATTACCCCGTCCCTCATATGCACAACTCTATCACTCATAGCAGCCAATTCTTCATTATGCGTTACTATCAAAAATGTTTGTTGAAATTTATCTCGTAGTTCTATAAAAAGTTTGTGAAGCTCTCTACCATTTGCACTGTCCAAATTTCCTGTAGGCTCATCAGCCATTACAATTGCAGGGTCGTTTA
>JAYSOC010000452.1:0-3352 GCA_043723285.1 Ferruginibacter sp.
GATGGGTATTCCTCTGGAGTTTTATATTCCAGGCCTGTTTACATTCAAATTTTAAGAAATGCTATATACAGTTCATTTAAATTAAGTCAAAATGGTGCAGTATTTAACAATGCTTGTGGAATTACACCTAATACATCAGCTCCATACTTAGCAAGTAGGTATTCTCTAAATCCTCTAAAAACAACGCAAGGCAACCATGTAGGCTATGAAAATGTAAAGGTAAGTAAAACAAATAATGGCATAGCAATGTACAAATACTATGTAACAGAAAATTTAAAGAATATTAATAGTGTAGCCATCACAAATATTAATCATGATGGTACAACATCTGATTGTTCTTTTTTAACACCAAGTTATCCTCCAGCACCATTAGCTTATGATTTTTTATCTGGTGAATTAAGACAAGAAGTGTATTTATCCCAACAAGGAAATACCCTAAAAGAAAAGAATTATTTCCCTACCTATAAAACCAGCAGAAATAAATTATATGGAATTAAGGTAGCAAGTAATTATCCTTATCTTAATTCAAGTAATCCTCCTCCTAATGTAGGTACTGGTGGTGGATATTTTTCAACGCTTTATGAACTATCTACTGGTAGCAAATCAAAAGACAGTATAGTAGAAATCGATTATTCTGCTATTATTACTGATCCAATTATTAATAAAACGGTAATCAATTATACTAGTATAAACCATACAGATGCTACAACTATTGTAAAGGAAAATTCAAAAGGAGAATTAATAGAAACAAAAATTAAATATGTAAAAGATTTTGTTGCCCCAAGCATTACTACCATGCAAACAGATAATGTAGCGTATAACAATTTTAACCTCCAATACCAACGATTTACGGCATACCCAAGTAGCCTTGATTATAATCTTTATCTAGCAATTCAAAATTGTGCTACACAAAGTGTCCCTTGGGTTTGCAGGGGTAATTTATATTTTGCAAATTATATGAAGCCGGTTGTAGATGCTAGAAGGGCTTGGGTTAATACCGCCAAACAATTATATACCAATCAAACTCCCTTAAATACATACCAAGTATTGCACAATGCCGAAAAATCGAATGCCCAAAACGATTGGAAGGCTTTATTATGGATGCAAGATGTAGGTATAAACGCTCCAGTAGAATTTACAAATTGGAAAGATGGAAAATTATTAAACGCAAATTATACAAGCTATAAAAATTACAACAATGATATTTTTACAAACTATCCTTTTAAACAATTACAATTAAAACTAAATACTCCAACTATAAATTATACAAATGCAAGTGTTGTATCCAACAATATACAATTAGATAGCAGATATGTAGATGAAGCAACAGTAAAATTTGACAATGGTAATATAGTAGAAGCTATAGGGAAAGATGGTATTACTACTTCTTACATTTGGGGCTACAATAATACATTGCCAATTGTAAAAGCAACTGGGGTAAGTTATGCAGTGCTAAAAGCCGCTTACGAAGCTGTAAGTGGTAATCTTGCAATAATTAGAAATCAAGCTTCGTTAAATATCGGATTCATCAATACCTATTTTTATACAGCAGGTGTAGGTATGATAAAAGAAACCGACCCAAACAATCATTCAAAATATTATGAGTATGATGCATTAAATCGCCTTTCATTAATCAGAGACCAAGACAACAACATCCTCAAAAAAATATGCTACAACTATGCCGGGCAGGTGGAAGATTGCCCACTTACAAATAGTACTGTAGCTGTTTGGAGGGCCACAGGCAATACCCGTTGCCAACCATGCCCTGCAAATAATTTATACAACAGTAGTATTAGAGAAAAAGAAGAAAAAGATATAAATCCTACTAGCCCTACATATACTAGTCCTCCACGCTGGGTAATAGACCCTACAGGTACATGTCCATCTCCACAAAATTGGGTAGCCACTGGTGTTACTCGCTGCCAACCATGTGCTGCAAATCCTACATACAATAGTGGTGTAAAAGAAAGGGAGGAGAAAGATATGAACCCTTGCAGTAGTGCAGGTACTGGTAATACCTCCAGATGGGTAGTGGACGCATCATTAGGCACATGTCCAAGCCCCGCAGATTGGCAACAACGCCCTGAATTAGCAAACTGCGAAACAAACACTACTACAGGAGCCAATAATGGAAATCAGTTAATACCAACTAGAGATATAAATCCTTGTAGTGGTTCGTTTGGTCAATGGGGCACGCCTATAATTATACCCAATTCCCCTAGCTGCCCAGTCGGCCCTGCATGTAATAAAGCATGTATAGAACCACAAAATAAATGCATAAACAATATTTGCGTTTCTGGTATTTGGAGTGTAATAAAAGCAACTAAAATAAGCAAATTGCCCTTGCCAAATGGAACATGGGAATGTATTAGGGCTTGGTGTTTTCCTGATGGTACACAAAGTACCTACACTGAAACAACTTCAGGCACAACTGTGTGCTCTATTGAGTGTTTTTAAAATAACAAAATAATAATTATGACAAGTATATTAATAAAAACAGTAACCGCATTTATTATAAATTTTTACAGCCTAAATTTTGTGGATGTAAATGGTACTACAATAAACATGAGTAGCTATCAAGGTAAAAAAATAATGATAGTAAATATTGCAACTGGAAGTAATAAGGTAAACCAACTTATAGGAGTGCAGCAACTCAAACAACAGTATGGTGATAGCTTGGTAGTAATTTTATTTCCGAGTAACAGTTTTGGAAAAGAAAGTCGTACTGATGCACAAATAAAACAATTTGTACAAAGTAATGTGGGTAATAGTTTGGTAATAGCATCTAAAAGTAATGTAACTGGCACTAGTGCCAATAGTATTTTTAATTGGCTAAGTAGTAAGGTAAAAAATGGAGATACAGATGCCATACCAGGTGGAGATTTTGAAAAATATGTAATAGGAAAAACAGGTAGCATTATAGGTGTTTACTCGCCAAAAGTAAAACCCACAGACTCCGCTATAGTAACAACCATCACATCATCACTATAATAAAGCCGTGTATGAAATCTTATAAAAAAATAAGTAAAAGAAAAGTACAAGTATTGCTATTTTCTTTTTTCATTATTACTTGCACACATGTACAAGCCCAAGTAAACTATGTGCGCATATTTGATGCAACTGCACCTGAACAGAATGCCACAGCACTTATGGGTAGGTGGGTAAGCGATGTAAAAACCGCCACACAATATCTAGATGGACTTGGCAGACCCATACAAACTGTAATGAAACAAGGCAGCCTTGAAAGTGCTACCAATACACTTGCCGATGTAGTTTCAACAAATGTATATGATGTACTTGGTAGAGAGCCTATAAAATACATGCCTTTTGTAGCCAATAATTTTGGCGGTAA
>JAYSOC010000453.1:0-3344 GCA_043723285.1 Ferruginibacter sp.
GGTGGCTTCTTCAAAAATGATCGCTTGGCCGATGTGGCCGAAGTGAAATGGAAGGGCAAAACCTTTGTGTGCATCAAACCAACCACTTATATGAACCTCAGTGGCAAGGCTTTTAAATATTGGATGGACAAAGAAAAAATATTGTTGGAAAATACGCTAACAGTTGTAGATGATTTAGCGCTACCGTTGGAAAAAATAAGGCTTCGTGGCGCTGGTACGCATGCAGGGCACAATGGTTTAAAAGATATACAAGCAGTTTTGGGAACGGATGCTTATGCTAAACTGCGTTTTGGCATTGGTGATCAATTTCCAAAAGGGATGCAAGCAGATTTTGTACTAAGTAAGTGGCGACCAGGAGAAATACCAATAGTAAAAGCTAAAATAGAGGGCTCAATAGAAATTATTGAAAATTTTGCAACGATAGGTTTAGATAGAACGATGAGTTTATTTAACCAAAAAGCATATTAATTTATAAAAAAAGATAATTCTACTGTATTTTATTTCAGTCTTTTAAAGTATTTTCGTTTTTATTAGGGCAAACGTATTAATCTAGTAAGAATGAAAATAATTTGTATAGGGCGAAATTATGTAGAACATGCAAAGGAACTTAATAACGAAGTTCCTGATGAGCCAGTTATTTTCATGAAGCCAAAAAATGCTTTATTAATGGGCACTACGCCATTTTATTATCCTGAATTTACAAACGAATTACATTACGAATGTGAGCTTGTGCTGCGTGTATGTAAGAATGGTAAATTTGTAGAAGAGCGGCATGCTGCGGATTATTACGACGCCATATCTGTTGGAATAGATTTTACAGCAAGAGATGTGCAAGATCAGTTAAAGAAAAAAGGATTGCCTTGGGAAAAAGCGAAAGCTTTTGATAATTCTGCGGCTGTAGGTAGATTGATACCAGTAGATAAGAAAAACAATAAAGCCAATATTAATTTTTCGTTGAAGAAGAATAAAGAAGTGGTGCAAAATGGCAATTCGAAAGATATGATTTTTAATTTCAATAGTATTATTACGCATATTTCTAATTATTTTTCTTTAAACATTGGGGATTTAATTTTTACTGGTACACCCGCTGGAGTTGGTGAGTGTATGGTAGAAGATATATTGGAATGTTTTATAGGAACTGAAAAATTATTGACAGTGGTGGTGAGGTAGAAATTTTCAATTTCTTTACTCCTCATAAAACTCCATCAAACTTCCAATATACACATCGTTCCAGCCGGCTACAATATCATTGTAATCTTCATCAGGTATGTTGGTATGCCTAAGTTCTAAGGAAGTTTTATTTTTATCAGGAAACAATTTTATGGTAACAATAGATGGTTCTTCTTGCTCGCCAAAATACCATTGCTGCACAATTTTTTTATCTTTTTCAAATTCTAGGTTTAAGCCTTCTATACTGCCTTCCCACAAGGAGAATTCTGTATTGGGGTCAGTGCTCATTGTGGCTGGGCTACCGCTCCATAATTGTATGGTGGGTGCTTGTGTAAGCGCTGCATATACTTCTTCGGGTGTGGCGTTTAGTATATAATATTTTTTAAAGTCTTTCACGGTTTTAATTATTTAATTGTTGTTTTGCTAAATTGTTAAAATGTTGCAATGTTTTACTGATTTGTAACTTTTCGATTTTTGTAAAAGTAGTTAGAAATCGTGAGCCGCTGCGTGAGGGATTGTAGCATATGTACCCCGCATGACGCCGAAGGCGGCAGAGGAGTACATGCGGAAAGCCCGGCGCCCCTTCGATAGGGCGCACGCACATATTGTTTTTTTGATTTTTTAATTAACATTTTTTGAATAATACATTTGTGTAAATTTGAATCTTAAAATGAAAATAAATATGAAAAAGATTTTATCGTTAGTTGTTTGTGTGTGTTTTATTTTTTTGCAGCATGCTCATGCGCAATTAAAATCTTATATACTTAGCCCCAATGGCGATACACTTAATAAAGTAGATAAGAAAAGCTGGAAGCAAGGCAGATGGGTAATACGCACCGAGCCGCTCCGTGGCGAAGAAGGTTTTGAAGACGAAGGTATTTTTAAAGATGATAAAAAAGAAGGCGTGTGGAGACACTACACTTTAAAAGGTGATGCCATTGGTTTTGAAACCTATTTGCATGGCGGAAAAGATGGGAAGCAACAATATTATACGCCCTTGGGCGAATTGGTGAGAGAAGAAAGTTGGAAAGGGTTTAACCCCGATGCTCCTTACGATACGATTGCTATTTATGGTACAGGTAGTGGCGAAATTATAGATTATAAAATTGTGAAAGCAGAACCTTATAGTATTAAGCAAGGCACATGGAAATTTTATGAATCTTTTACTGGGAAATTATATAGAATAGAAGAATGGGATAGAAATAATTTAGTAGTGCCGAAAGCAGAAAAAAAAGATGTAGCAACAACTTCTGGCAAGAAAAAAGTAGTGGCAAAAACGCCTGAAATGATAGAGTGGGAAAAGAAAAATAGAGGCAAGAAGAAAGCTATTAGGAGCGGAGAAACGAGGTTGTAAATGTGAAAAAATCCACCCATACAGCTCTTAATCTATCTTCTCCCTCATGTTTTATTTCGTCGGCTAAAATATTAGGTGGGTAAAGTTCGCCAATAGGAAACATTTTATGTTTAGCAGTCAGGATTCCTTTTTTTCGTTCATCTGTATTGCTTACTAAAGGCACTAAATAGGTATGCAAATTATTAGCTCCTTTTTTGCCGAAATTACCTGTAAGTAAAAAAAGCAATTTTTACAAGTACCCGTTTAATGTTGAGTTCATTGAATGTTGAATGCCTAAGTCAATCCTAACACAAGCAGTTTTTGCATTAGCATAATCTCTTGCTACTTTTTCAATATCTTTCAACGGCACATCACAGCGTTGGGCACAATCTTCAATATCAATAGCTAATAATTCATTTTTTATTGTTTCAAAACCTGTGCAATGTTGCTCAATAAATGCTGTACCATATAAATTTTCTCGTGCAATTACCGACAATAATACAGGCATTAAATATGCATCGGTACTTGGTTTTAGTTGTAGGTGAACATCAGCATTTTTGCCGTTTCAGTAATTCTTGGGTCAATAACAACCATTGTTCTGTTGGGGTCTTTTTGTAAGGCTTTCAGGGTGTCTCTTGCATTTACAATTCCATGTGCCATAAAAGGATTTGTGCCAAGACAATACATAGTCGGCATGTTCTACATCTTCCGTTGTGTGGCAAATTTGGCTACCAAACAAACGACCATTTAACCAAATATCTCCGGTTTTTTCTTGTGCCAATGCAGAATAAATATACCTGCTCCCCATTGCCGAAAGTATTTGGCTACTGTAGGCTCCACC
>JAYSOC010000454.1:0-3338 GCA_043723285.1 Ferruginibacter sp.
TCGGTTATATATTTTTCGATTAAGGAGGCTAACAAAATAGCTTCTTCTACTTGTTGTTTTGTTATATCTTCAAAATCATCAGGATATCTATATGCAACTGCATAGTTAGTAATATCTTTACATTTTATTTTAAATTGTTCAATGTCACTATCAAACTCTATTAAAGTATCAATTATAGAAACCAAATCATGCGTTTTGAGTATTCTAATTTCAAAACTAATTTGATAAGCCTTGAGATATTTTTCAACACTCTGTTGGCATTGAAAACATGCTGCCCTATATACAGGAAATTCGCTTTTAAGAATTTCTTTTGCAACAATCAAGTCCTCTTTTGCAAATTGCATCCATCTTTTTAGTAAGTCTTTAGTTTCTTTCATAAAGCATTTTACTTTGATACAAAGCATTGTTTATAAAGGAATTTTTTAAATCTTTCCATTCATTCATTTCCTCAGTAGTAAAAACAAAAATATCTTTGGGAAAACATAATTGCTTGTATTTATCCATTTCACTCCATACTTCTAAATTTCTTTTTGCCTTTGGCAAATCAGATTTTTCCACTTCTATCAAAATATCCAAATCACTAGATTCATTAGGTGCACCATGCGCATAACTCCCAAACAAATAAACCTTCTCAGGCTGCATTGTTTGCACAATAACATCTTTTAATAAATTTATTTGTTCTGTTGTTATCATTTTTAATTATTTAAAATCCTCCGAATGCGCCGGTCCATTTATTTCACTTAACTCCAAGCCTTCTTTAATTACTTCACTTATCGAATGTATATCCATCAATAATTTTGGTGCTCTGCCACTCATTACATTAGTCATTGTTTCTTGCGGTTTTTCCAACACTTTGTATTTATTTGCACCTATTACAGAGTGGCGGCTAATGGTTGTTACACCTTCAATAGTCCAATCTGTAGTTTGTTTTTTATCGAAGCGACAGGTGTTACAAATCCAACCAGGCTTACCATCAAAACTTTGTACTTCGCCCCACTCATCTTTACGAGCCGTTACTCTAAATACTTCATTGCCTCTAAGCCACAACGTAGCTTTGCCGCAGCATTTAGGGTTATCGCAATTGCGATGTGCATCTACAGGTTTTGTAAACCACACCCTATTTTTAAATCTAAATGTTTTATCTGTTAATGCTCCTACAGGACAAACATCAATCATGTTTCCACTAAAATCATTGTCCACCGCTTTTGCAATGTATGTTGAAATAGCAGCATGGTCGCCTCTGTCAACAATGCCATGCACACGCTTGTCTGTAATTTGGTCTGCCACGTATGTACAACGATAGCAAAGTATGCACCTTGTCATGTGCAGTTGTATGTAAGGGCCAATATCTTCCCGCTTAAAAGTGCGGCGTGCAAATTGATAACGTGTACCTGCTTTACCATGGTCGTATCCTAAATCTTGCAAATGACACTCACCCGCTTGGTCGCATATTGGGCAATCCAATGGATGATTTACCAATAAAAATTCTACCACACCTGCTCTTGAATCTTGCACTTTATCGCTTGTAATATTTTTTACAATCATGCCATCCATTACTGTTGTGCGGCAACTTGCCACTAGCTTTGGCATTGGCCTTGGGTCGGCTGTAGAACCTGCGGCTACTTCTACCAAGCATGTTCTGCATTTGCCACCACTGCCCTGTAACTTGCTGTAGTAGCACATTGCGGGCGGTGTAACATCGCCACCAATCATACGAGCAGCATTCAGTACCGTTGTACCGGGTGCTACATCAATGGTTATATTATCGATGGTTACTTTAAACGCTGTTGGCGTTTCTTTTTTTATTTCTTCTGCCATAATTTTTTTTCTTTCACACAACGAAACGACGAAAACAAAGAAACAACGGGTTAATAAGTATTTATAATTCTTTTTATTCCTTCCTTTAAATAAGGCACATTAAAATTAATTAGCATGCCTAATTTTATTTTTGATAACTTTAAATACGTTTGCACTTGTTTGTAATGAATATCTGCCAAATTTTCAATTGATTTAAATTCTATTAATAATTTTTTTTCAATAACTAAATCTGCTCTAAATCCTATTTCTAATTTTAATTCTTCATGTATTAGAGGAATTGCTTTTTGTCTTTCAAATAAAATATTTTCTTTTGAAAACTCATGACAAAATATTTCTTCATAAACACTTTCAAATAAGCCTGGGCCATATAAACGATGAATTCTGAAACAAATATCCAAAACTAAAGTAGCCAATTCATTTTCTCTTTCCATTATTTTTCAAAATCTGTTTCGTGGTTTTCTCCGTTTCGCCGTGTGAAAATTATACCGGCACATGTATCTCATCTGCATAATGCCTCAATCCATAATTTTCTGTCAAACACAATTCAGGGTTGTTTACATGCCACTCAAACTCATCTCTAAAATGACGAATAGCAGCAGCCACAGGCCATGCAGCAGCATCACCGAGTGGGCAAATGGTATTGCCTTCTATTTTTCGTTGAATATCCCACAACAAATCTATATCGCTCATTTCCCCTTTCCCTGTATCTATTTTTTGCAAAATCTTTTCCATCCATCCGGTGCCTTCTCTGCAAGGGCTGCATTGGCCGCAACTTTCGTGACGATAAAAACGAGCTAGTGTGTAAGTGTTACGTACAATACATTGGTCTTCGTCCAATACAATAAACCCACCGCTACCCATCATACTACCCGTAGCAAAACCACCATCGCTCAAGCTTTCATAATTCATCAAACGCTTTTCGCCTTTGGCAGTAGTGAGCAATAAATTGGCAGGCAAAATAGGCACACTCGAACCACCCGGAATACAAGCTTTCAATTTTTTGCCATTGGCAATGCCGCCACAATATTCATCGCTGTAAATAAATTCTTCTACAGAAATGGTCATGTCTATTTCGTAAATGCCAGGCTTGTTTATATTACCACATGCCGAAATTAATTTTGTACCTGTACTTCTTCCCACACCAATTTTTGCATACTCCTCACCACCTTCATTTATAATCGGCACTACAGCTGCAATCGTTTCTACATTGTTCACAACGGTTGGTCTATCCCACACACCCTTCACCGCAGGAAAAGGTGGTTTAATACGAGGGTTGCCACGCTTGCCTTCCAAGCTTTCTAGCAACGCTGTTTCTTCGCCACATATATACGCACCTGCGCCACGCTGCACATAAATTTCACAATCAAATCCACTGCCTTGTATATTTTTTCCAAGCCAACCGTTTTGCTTTGCTTCATCAATAGCATGCTCCAAAATATTTGTTATCCATGCGTACTCGCCACGTATATATATGTAGCTTACGTTGCTACCAAGTGCATACGACGATACAATCATTCCTT
>JAYSOC010000455.1:0-8392 GCA_043723285.1 Ferruginibacter sp.
TCTACTTTAATCACATCTGGCCCTATGCAACCCTCGCAATTGGGTGCTGCTATTGCTGCTGCCAAAATACATTTAACTGAGGAGATTTATGAAATGCAAAATGACCTTCAAGATAATATTAGGTTTGCAAATTTGATGCTACAAAAATATAATCTGCCGGTAGTAGCACCATCAGATGCTGCCGTATTCTTTATAGGAGTGAGCTTGCCAAAATTGGGCCACAACATGGTGCATCGTATGATGAATAAAGGGTATTACGTAAACCTTGGTATTTTTCCAGCAGTACCAATGAAGAATACAGGCATTCGTTTTACGATTACCAAGTTGCATACTTATGCACAAATAGAAAATATGATTACCAGCATTGCAACCGAATTGCCAATAGCTATGGAAGAAGAAGGGCTTACGCTAAATGATATTTACAAAGCATTTAAATTGCAAATGCCCGAAGATCAAAAATTGGATGCAGCGGTTTCTAATGTTATTACCCAAAGTTTATCATTAAAACTAAATCATTTTTCTTCAATAAGCAAAGTAAATAAATTTGAGTGGGATAATATTTTTGCAGGAAAAGGAACGTTTGATTGGGATGGGCTTCAATTATTAGAAAAATCTTTTTCAGAAAACAAATTGAAAGAAAACAATTGGAACTTTGATTATGTAATTATAAAAGACAATAACGATAAGCCAGTTGTAGCCACATTTTTAACCACGGCTTTGTGGAAAGACGATATGCAATCTCCAGCTTCAATCTCCGCAAAGGTAGAAGAGCAAAGGCTTATAGACCCTTATTACCTTACTTCAACAGTAATATCTACTGGCTCTTTGCTTACAGAAGGCGAGCATGTGTATATAGATAAATCGTCTCCGTATTGGAAAGAAGCCATGAAATTATTATTTGAAAAAATGTATCTTTTGCAAGAAGATAATAAAGCCAATAATATTGTTTTAAGAGATTTTAGTAATATTGATTTGGAGCTTGATACTTTTTTGGTGGACAACGGATTCTTTAAAATTGCCATGCCAGATAATAATATGGTGCTTGATATGAATTGGGAAACCAAAGAAGAATTTTATAACGCCTTATCGCAAAGATCGAGACAACATTTTAGAGAAGACATAAGAAAGCACGAAGATAAATTTGAAGTAAATATTGAAACTGATTATTCTCTAGTAAATGTAGATTATTGGTATAGTTTATATGAAAATGTAAAAAATAATAGTTTAGATTTAAATACATTTATACTTCCTAAAAAAGCTTTTGAACAAATGCTTACTAGCAATAAATGGGAAGTAATAAGCTTATCTGTAAAAAAACAATTTGATTTTATTGGTATTGAAAAACCAATAGCTGTAGTATTTTGCCATAAGACAAATGATACTTATATGCCTGTAATTATGGGGTTAGATTATCGATATCAAAAAGAATATAAAATATACAGGCAAATGTTATTTCAATTAGTTTTGCGTGGCAAAGTTCTGGGGTGTAAACAAGTGAATTTAGGTTTTTCGGCTAACACAGAAAAGAAAAAAGTAAGCGCTTTGCCTGTACCAACATTTGGATATATGCAAGCAAAAGACAGTTACAATTTTCAAGTGTTGGCTAATATGGAAATGAATAAAAATTATTAGTACAAATAATTTACGTAAAAGAATAACACTATAATCACTAATAGCTATTTACCCATCACCCTATGATTATTAAAAAGCTAATAGATGCATTTATCAAAAGGAGAGTACACACAATTTAGCCTAAAGGGCAGACTAAATTTATTGAATGAATTTGGTACATTATTAACACAAAAAAAGTTAGATGAAACAGAAATAAAAATATATTACATTTATGATTTTTACGTAGAAGTTTTTTTTATAGAAAAGCTTGTTGCTAAAGTAGAGCCTGTTATTTTTAAGAGTCTGCTGAAGTATTATATGTAAATTATTTTTTAATATTATTTCTGTTTTTCTCTGGGTGTATTTAAAAATGTCGCAAGGGTTGTCAACCTTAATTGGTTATTCTAAATAAATCTACAATATAAAGGTTGACAACCCTATTTGCAAACTGCAATATTTTTAAATGCACCCTTTTCTTTTGCTTTAAAATAATTTTTATAAAATTAATTATATTTTATGCACGCCACTTCTCAAACAGTTAGCATTGCCATTGTAGATGATAGTGATCCATATCGTGAAGCATTATCGTATTATTTTTCTCAGTTAGACGATATTGAAATACTGTTTGAAGCTACCGATGGTTTAGAATTAATAGAAAATTTAAAAACAAAACAGCCGCAAGTTATTTTGCTCGATATGGATATGCCCAATATGAATGGGCTAGAAACGTTGAACGAACTAAGAGATAAGTATCCGTCTATAAAATTTATTATTCTTACAATGTATAATGAAAAATCTGTAATATGGTCCTTTTTGGCAAATGGTGCTAATTCATATTTAAACAAATCTGCAGATGCTGAAGAAATATATACAGCAATAATGAAGTGCTGCGAAACAGATTTTTATATGAATGATTGGATTAACGATGCATTAGTAACCAGAGTTAAAAAACTAATTTAGCTAAAAATATTTTCTGAGAATGGAAGCGAAATGGTAACTGTAGTTCCTATATGTCCACCACTTTTTATATCAAAACTTCCTTGTATGCTTTGAAGTAATTCTTTTATTAACCCCCAGCCAAGTCCATTGCCCCTCATGTTTTCTGTATCTGCTTTTGGCGTAATTTGTTCACCTTGTTTTATAATATTAATGTCTTCTATCGCCATTCCTTTTCCTGTATCAGATACATTTAAGAGCAATAAATTTTTGTCAATAAAAACATTTACTTCTATTTCTCCCTCTGCAGTAAATTTTATAGCATTATTTAGTAAGTTTTGAATAATAACACCAAAAGCAATTTTGTCTGTATATATAAAAATATCTTTAGGGATATTGTTTATCAAAAAAATATTTTTGCTGACTGCCATAAAACGAAAAAATTCCATTTTATCAGATACAAGTTGATGAAGATTTTCGGATTTAAAGTGAGGGGTGTAATTTCCTTTTTGAAATTCTATCCATTGTAAAATATTTGATATTAACAATAGCATTCTAATACTTGTATTGTTAATATCTTCTAAAGCGTCTGTTATTTCTTCTTTGTTTAAAGTATCTTTTTTTGTTAAAACTGCTTTGCCTACCATTGTGCTAAACCTCAATGGAGAGTGTACGTCATGAGATAATATGTAGAGTAATTTGTCTCTTAGTTTGTTGGTTTCATTAAGGCTTTCTGCATCTATTGTTAAAGCGATAATTTTATTTTTTAGCGCTTCATTTTCTGCTTTTAGCTTTAAAATTTCTCCCATATTATTTTGTTATATTATTTACCTAAAATTATAGACTCTTGCAAGGTTGGTAAGGTCTATAACATTGCGCACGGAAAGTTTGTCAAATACTCTATGCTTATAAGTTACTATTGTATTAGAATGTAAGTCCATTCTTTCACAAATTTTTTTCAAATCCATACCGGCTAATAAATTGCGGGTAACTTCTATCTCCCTATTACTTAAAGCAGCAAAGGGATTTTCATTAATTTTTCCGTTACTACCTCGTAAATCATTTACCATTAAATCGTTTAGTGTTTGGCTAATATAATTTTGCCCAGATAAAAATATTTGCAATGCCCTCAACACCTCTTCTTCATCGGCATTTTTATTTAAAAATCCTGATGCCCCCATTTGTAAAATTCTTTTAGCATATATTTCTTCGCTGCTCATACTAAATATTAAAATATCTAATTTGGGATAAAGTGCAATAATACTCGGCAAGGCCTCAATCATATTTCCATCACTCAATTCCAGATCGAAAATGGCAAAATGGGTTTTGTGTAATCTTAGGTATGTTTTTGTCTCTTTAATGGAATGCATTTCTACGATTTCGTATTCGCTAAAATGATTTGTCAATAAAAATTTTAGCCCTCTTCTTATAATTGAATGATCGTCGCAGATTAATATTTTCTTCATAAGATAATTTTGAAAGCGATATGCAGCATTTTTAATTTTTTAAAAATAGTACACATTGGATTTTTTTTGATTAAAACCCGTTTCTGCAAAGTTGCTGTTTTTTTTATTAGAAAAAATGTAGTATTTAACCTACACGTTTTTTTCAAAAAACTACAAAAAATATCCTAATTGACTACATCCCATTCCAAAACTTATTTTAACCTTTGCCTTGTTATTAGAATATAATCCTTTGTTTTACCCAATTTGTAAAACAAAAAATATTAAATAACACAAAAAAAATTATCCTGTTTATCCTAAAACCAACTATATGCTTGTCATATTTGAGTCATCATATTGCTATTTCAAAAGTTCTCTGCTTTTGGTTTTCAGCTTTTCCATACTATATAAATTATATTACAATAATAACATTAGAATATTCGTTTATAACAAATATTAATAATCCAATCCCCTTAAAAAACACCGAATGAAAAACCATTTTAAAAACAAAAGCTTTAGCATTTGCTTAATTTTTCTTTTTAGTTTACTATCGATTAAGCAAAGCTTTGCACAAAACGAAACCTTTTCTACAGGCTCGTTCATCATCAACATGGGTGCTACAAACCCCAATACCATTGCCAATGGGTTAAAACCCTATGGTATGATTTATGATTTGATGAAGAATAATAATGTACCCATTAAATGGGTAATTAGTGCTACCAAAGTAAAAGATGGAGCAGACTTTACTTATAATGGCGTAGATTATAAAGGCGGTACGTTTATCATACCAGCTGAATATAGAAATGCTGCAGTAAATGCTAAAATAACTTCTTGGCAGGCACAAGGAGTATTAGGTACAACTACCAGTTCTACACTTACCGTTTTTGTAACACGTACTTTATTAGCTGTGCCTCGTTGGACATTAGATGCAACCAATGGCGCCATTGCACAGGGTTATTTAACCAATGCTGGCATACCAACTACTGCATATAATTGGAAAGCAGTGTCGGCATTAGATTGCTGCGATGACTTTTATGTTATGCCACACGCCGATCCATCTTGGGCTACGCATAGTAGATTATTTACTTGGAATAAAGATTGCCTTGGAAGTATTTGGGCGGCATGCCATGCAGTAAGTGCTTTGCAAAATTCTATTAACCCAGCAAACACAACCCAACAAATGAATTTCTTAACTACAAGAAATGCATTGGTTGCACCAACGCCATATCCTAATAACAGTTTAAAATTATGGACTACACACTCTGGCGGTTCGGTTGCTTATACACACCAATTACCTAGCGATCCCATTGCACAATATATGGGCGCTACAGATGCTGCACAATTAAATGGTAGCGAACAAATTTATATACCTAAACAAACTACCGATTTAGGTGGCGCTACTCGTTGGAATCCTGGAGCTACCATTATTGCTTATGATCCTACACAGGCAGATGTGCCTTTGCCAAATTTAGCTGCTGGTAATGTTGCTGCTTTAATGGTTTATGGTAGAGGTTTTGATGATCCTGCTCGTGGATATGTAATGTACGAAGCTGGGCACTCACATAATAAATTAACAGCTGGTGATGTAGCTGCCCAAAGAGCTTTTTTAAATTTTAGTTTTTTTCAGGTACAACCAAAAGCACCACAATTAACTTTTAGTGGTATCTCTGGCGGACAAAGCATAGCTGGCAATACTACTATAACTGGTTTAAACGTTTCTGCAACTTCTCCTTTATTAGGTGTTACATTTACTTACCAATGGTCATCAAGTTGTGGAGGGACATTTTCCAGTGCGACAGGCGCAACAACCAATTTTACAGCACCAACTGTAGGTGCTACCACCAGTTGTGTTTTATCTTGTGTGGTATCCGATAACTGTGGAAGAACATCTTTCCAATCTTTTCCTGTAACAATATTAGGAGCTACACCACCGACTGCAAATGCCGATGCACAAAGCATTGACCCAGGTTGTGGTGCTGCAACAGTTACTAAAAATGTTTTAGCAAATGATGTAGAGCCCGATGGACAACCAATGACACTAACAAAAATAAATGGGAACGCTACTTCATTCACAACTGCAAATGGTGGTTTAGTAAGCTTTTCGCCAAGTGGAAACGTTACTTATACTTCTGCTTTGGGTTATGTGGGTGCAGAAGTTTTGTCTTATACTGTATGTGATAATTCTACTCCTGTTCCATTGTGTAGCATTGGTACTTACACAATAACTATTGGCAATATTGCCAACGTACCCAATGCAGTAAATGATGCCACAACAATTGCAGAAGATGCTATATTGGCTAATTTTAATGTACTGGCAAATGATTTACCATTAGTATCGGGACCAATTACTGTTTCGGGTATTGCTATACCTCCAACTAATGGAAAAGTTTCTATCAATACCGATAATACCATTACTTATGTACCCAATGCAGATTTTGCAGGTACTGAAGTAATAACATATAGAATTGTAAATTCTTTAGGATATTCTAAAACAGCAACTTTAACAGTTACTGTTACAAATGATGCTTGTGATGGTGGAACCTTTCAATCTGGCTCTGGTACTCCTACAATAGTAAGTGGCAATGATTGGTCAAAGGTATATACAAGGCCAGTTAATACCGGAGGTGCTAGTATTACCAATACCGTTTCATATCCGATAAACGCTGGAACCAACCGATTATTGGTAGTAGCCATTTCTGCCGGAGGACCAAACGGAATTGCGGCTGTGCCAACAGTTTCTTGGGGAGGAAAGCCACTTACTTCCCTGTCTGTGAATCGAATAGACAACAACAGAGCCCAATCCTTTATCTTCTATTTGAAAGAAAGTGATATTGCAACTGGATCTGGTACTAATTTAATTGTGAATATGGGGGCTCCAATTTATTTTGGGTATGTGGTTTATGCAGCCGTATATAAAGATGTTGATCAAACTACTTCTGTAAGAAATGCAGTTTCCCCATTAAGTGGTGCTGCAGTAGCTTCACCAATTACGGCATCCACCACCGCTAATTTCACGGCTGGTGATCAAGGGATTTTCGTTACCGGATATTCTACAAATGGCGGTACTGCAGTAGCAACTTATTCTTCTGTAAGTGCAAACTGGATAGGAAGTGCAAGTCTTTTTGGTGGCCTTACTTCTGCTTCAGGCGGCGGTATAGGGCCATATTATGGAGGTGTTGGTGTGAGGAATATCACTACAACCGCTACCAATGAAACAGTTTCAATGACTGTAACAGCTACTGGTACTTTAAGACAAAGTATTACTGTTGTTAGCTTAATGCCGGGCACATCCTGTGCAACAATCCCTGCCCGTGCTCCTTTAGCATTACCAGATACGGCAACGACCAATTCAACTACTGTTGTTACTTTTCCTGTAACTACAAACGATGCATTATTTGGTCAAGCAGTTACAAGTGTTACAATTTCAACTGCAGCATCTAATGGTACAGCAATTGTTGTTGGTAATAATATTCAATACACGCCATCTGGTACTTATAATGGAGTTGTTACTTTACAATATACAGTAACAACTGCCAATGGTAGCGATGTGGTAAAAGCATATATCAATGTTACCGGTACACCCGTAAATGCTATTGATGATGCACCAGCAGGGGCATTGAGTGGTGTAACACAAACTATAACTGTAAAAGCAAATGATATAGACCCCGAAGGAACAGCTACGTCAACTGTAGCAATAACAACAGCTCCTAAAAATGGTTCAGCTTCTGTAAATGGTGCTGGAGCAATTGTATATATTCCTAATGCAGGTTTTACAGGAAACGACACATTGTTTTACAGTATTTGCGAACCTACACCAACTTGTGGAGCTGCTTTTTGCGATACTGCAAGAGTAGTTATTATTGTACAAAATAGAGCACCTGTTGCAACCAACGATAGTAAAACAGTTACACCTTGTATTGCCAATACTATTAATTTAACTGGCAATGATACCGATCCTGAAAATAATAATTTAACCATAAATATAATTGCTCCATTTACAACCAATGGAACTGTGGTAGCAAACACTGATGGTACCATTACTTATACGCCCAACGTAGGTTTTGTAGGATTAGATGTAGTAAATTATAACGTAACAGATAATGGAACTACACCGCTAGTATCAAACAATGCCACGGTTAGTATTACCATTCCAAATAATGTAAATAGTGCACCAGTAGCTTTAAACGATTATGCTGATACTACTGGTATGGATGAAACTGTATTTTACAATGTAAAAGATAATGATAGTGATCCTGATGGACATTTATTATCAATACCAACTATTACCATACAAACATTACATGGCGTAGCAACTGTATTGGCAAGTGGTGCTATTCAATATATTCCAAATGCAGGTTTTGCTGGTGCCGATACATTAACTTATAGCGTATGCGATAAACCAA
>JAYSOC010000456.1:0-3322 GCA_043723285.1 Ferruginibacter sp.
AAGCAAGCAGAGAAAATGAATCGTTACACATTTGTTGTGGATAGAAAGGCAAATAAATTAGAAATAAAAAAAGCTGTAGAACAATTTTACGGAGTACAAGTAGAAGATGTAAATACTTCGGTAATGCCATCTAAACTTAAAGCAAAATATACAAAAGCAGGATTCATTGTTGGTCGTAAACCAGCTAAGAAAAAGGCAGTAGTAACTGTAGCAGAAGGCGAAACAATAGACGTGTTTACTGCTCAATAAAAAATTGGTAGCAATACCTTACTAAAGAATGGTGGTCAGCACCGCAAAGTTTTGACAAAAAAAGATTAATAAAAATGGCACTTAGAAAATACAAACCAACCACGGCAGGTACTAGATGGAGAATTGGTAATGCGTATGCAGAAATTACTACCAACAAACCTGAAAAAAGTTTGCTTGAAAAGCAAAAGAATACTGCAGGTCGTAACTCAGATGGTCGCAGAAGTATGCGCTACATGGGTGGTGGTAATAAAACAATGTATCGTCTTATCGATTTCAAAAGAAATAAGAAAGACATACCTGCTACGGTAAAAACAATTGAGTACGATCCAAACCGTACAGCATTCATCGCTTTGTTGGCGTATGCTGATGGAGAAAAGCGTTACATCATTGCACCAGCAGGATTACAAGTTGGACAAACCGTTATAAGCGGAGATGCAGTAGCACCAGAATTAGGTCATGCATTAATGTTTAAAAATATGCCACTTGGTACTAACGTTCACAATATTGAAATGCAACCTGGCCAAGGTGGTATCTTAGTAAGAAGTGCCGGTACATCAGCTCAATTGAGCAACAAAGAAGAAAAATATGCCATTCTTAAAATGCCAAGCGGTGAGTTGAGAAGAGTATTGATAAATTGTTACGCAACTGTAGGTGTTGTTTCAAACAGCGATCATAGTTTGGAAAGCGCTGGTAAAGCAGGTCGTAATCGTTGGAAAGGTATTCGCCCACGCACAAGAGCAGTAGCGATGAACCCGGTAGATCACCCGATGGGTGGTGGTGAAGGTAGAGCATCTGGTGGTCACCCACGTAGCCGTAAAGGTAAATATGCTAAAGGTCAAATAACTCGTACACGTGGAAAAGGATCAGATAAGATGATCATTCAACGTAAAAACGGTAAGAAATTAAGTAAATAAAAAGTTAATTAGATAATTAGCTAATGTGCTAATATGCTAATGACAACGTTAAAATGGTTCGATATTTATATTGAACAAATAAACAAAATTTTTAAAATAGGTGGATTAATTAGCACATCAGCAAATTAGCACATCAGCAAATTAAAAAAATGAGTCGTTCGTTAAAAAAAGGTCCTTACATAGAAGCAAAGCTTGAAGCAAAAGTTCTAGCAATGGGTGAGGGAAAAAGCAAAAAAGGTGTTATTAAAACATGGAGTCGTAGAAGTACAATATCTCCAGATTTCGTAGGACAAACTTTTGCAGTACATAATGGAAATAAATTTATTCCTGTTTATGTAACAGAGTTTATGGTAGGTCATAAATTAGGTGAATTTGCACCAACAAGAAACTTTAGAGGTCACTCAAATAAAAAAGGATAAAGCAGTTTGCAGATAACAGTTAGCAGTTCGCAGAGAACCAATAGCTATTAACTAATAACTAACAACTAAATAAAAAATGGAAGCAGTAGCAAAATTAAATAATGAACCTACATCACCAAGAAAGATGCGCTTGTTAGCAGATCTTATTCGTGGTATGAAAGTAGAAAAAGCCCTTGCAATCTTAGAGCATAGCCCTAAGCATCCTTCAGTTCCACTTCGTAAGCTCGTACTTTCTGCAATAAGCAATTGGAAAGCTAAAAACGAAGGGGCAGACGAAAGCGAATTAATAGTGAAAACTATTTTTGTAGATGCAGCAAGAGTTATTAAGCGTATGCGTCCTGCACCACAAGGTCGTGGTTATAGAGTTCGTAAGCGTAGCAACCATGTTACTGTTTTTGTAGATACAATTGCAGAACCAGTTGTAAAAGCAAAGAAAGAACTAGCACAAAAAGTAGAAGCTGTAAAAGCACCTGCTAAAAAAACAACAACTAAGAAAAAAGCAAACACAGAAACAGCATAATAAAATTAATCCCGTATTACGGGAGCTAAATAAATACTATGGGTCAGAAAACAAATCCGATTGGTGCTAGGTTAGGAATAACAAGAGGTTGGGACAGTAATTGGTACGCTCACAAAAAGGATTACGCTAAAAAATTAATTGAAGATGATCGTATCAGAAATTATTTGAACGCTCGTATCAACAAAGGAGGTATCTCAAAGATTGTAATTGAGCGTACACTAAACAAATTGATTGTAACGATTCACACATCTAAGCCAGGTATCATTATCGGTAAAGGTGGTGGTGAGGTAGATAGAATAAAAGAAGAATTGAAGAAATTGTGCGGTAAAGAAGACGTACAAATAAATATATTAGAAATACGTCGTCCGGAGTTGGATGCTGCAATTGTAGGAGATACTATTGCTCGTCAATTAGAGAATCGTATTAGTTACAAACGTGCTATTAAAATGGCAATAGCTTCAGCATTACGTATGGGTGCAGAAGGTATTAAAATTAAAGTTGGTGGTCGTTTAGGTGGAGCTGAAATAGCTCGTAGCGAAGAAATTAAACAAGGTCGTACTCCTTTGCATACACTACGTATGGATATTGACTACGCTAGCATATTTGCCCTAACTGTTTATGGTAAAATCGGTATCAAAGTATGGATCTGTAAAGGTGAAGTATTGGGTAAAAGAGATTTAAACCCTAACGTACTAGCAGGTGGTAAAAATGAAGGTGCTGAAGGTGGAAGACAAGGAGGTTTTGATAGAAGAGATGACAGACGTGGTGGCGATGATAGAAGAGGTGGTGGAAGAGGTGGAGATGACCGTAGAGGCGGAGGTGGAGGTGGAAGAAGATAAAAGCAATGAGATGATGTTGCTAATTAGCTAATGTACTAATTACATACAAAATCTGAAAATATTAAATAAAGCTAGATGTGAAAAAATTAGCACATTAGCAAATTATCGAATTAGCAAATTTTATTAAAAAATGTTATCACCAAAAAGATCACTACACAGGAAAACGCAGAAAGGCAGAATGAAGGGCGATACTAAGCGTGGAGCTACATTAGCTTTTGGTACGTTTGGTTTGAAGGCGTTGGCTAGTGTACAACTTACAAATAGACAAATTGAAAGTGCTCGTCAGGCAATGACTCGTGCTATGAAAAGAGAAGGAAACGTTTGGATAAGAATTTTTCCTGATAAACCAATTACTGCTAAACCTGCAGAGGTAAGGATGGG
>JAYSOC010000457.1:0-8327 GCA_043723285.1 Ferruginibacter sp.
TTATAATTATTTGCCCTGTTGGTTTTAATATTCTTTTTAATTCTTTAAAAAAAATAATTCGCTCTTCTTCGTTTCTTATTTCGTGTGCAGCAAAAATAACGAATATTTTATCTGTCGAATTATCTTCAAATGGTAATAGATTTGTTGTAACGGATATTGTATTTGGATATGGAGGGTAAGCTGCCCTTGCTCGCTTTATAGAAACTTCGGTATGTTTTGTCGGATCGCAAAAATCTAATACTGCAAATTGAGCAAGCGGAAATTTTTCTTTTAATAAAATACTTGTTTCGTCAAAACCAGCATTAATATTCATGATTTTTATTTTTTCATTATTATCATCAACCCATTTAAGCGAATACAATTTTGATACATCATATACATAATACGAAACACAGAGCGAAATAAAAATAGGTAGAAATATGAAGCCGCACAGCAAGTAAAAATAAGGCTTGTAATGCTCATTTGAATAATTAACAAGTACTAAAACGAACAAAATTGAGCTTAACGACAAAACATAAAAATGCCAATTGAAACGAATAATATTTACAACACCTTGAAACGGCTTTCTTATTTTTTCCATACTTCTATTTTGCCTTTTTTCCAATAGTATGGAATATTTTTAATGATAAACGCATTTGCTAAAATGGCCTTGGTAAGGTTTAAGGAATGGATAAATGAAATATCGTAATCCAATACACTTACAGGTTTCGGTAGCCAATCTCGTCTTACCCCTTCTATTATTAACACTTCTTTAGTTTTAGCATTGTAAGTAAAGGTAAAAGGCAAAGGTCCTGCAAATCGCCTTGCTTTTTTCCAATCTGCAAATGGGCTATCTTTTGGCAACGCAATGCCGTCTTCCCTATTCTCTATTTCAATCTTAAAGTTAGATTTAGTTGATTTTATTTCTGTGGTATTTTCTTTTTTTGTTTGAGTAATATCTGTAGTTGTATAATTGTAATGTGTAAAAATATTTCCAAAAAATTCCATCTTCTTTTTATCTGTTTCCGATTTTATAATATACAATCCTCTCAATCTTTTTCCTGCGGCATTTGTGTAGCGCACAAATATGCGATAACCAATTAAAAAGAAATCGTTGCCCATAAATGTTGGAAATCCTTTTGGTCTTAAACCTGTTGTTTGTACCATGGCTACGGCTACAAATGCCCATTTATCTTGAAATGTATCCAATTCCAAACATGCTGGAATAAGCTTTTGCAATTCTTCTTTCGGCACAGCAAAAGTGAGCACCAGAGAACTTTCAAAAAAAGCCTCAAAAGCAAATGGATGATTTTTTAAAAATGAAAACATGGTTACGATTGTTGAGCCAATTTTTTACCAAAATAAAATTCATTAAAATAAATAAGCAGAATAAATAATAAAGCAAATAGCGTATTTAACTTACCCCACAATAATAAATCTGGCACAAGAAAAAATTCCATGGTATTCATTGTAGCAATAATAATAATTTGTGTAATGGCATTTAATTTTGTTTTGTATTTACCTAAAACCCATATAGACATTATAATTTCTGAAATACCAATAAGAATAGTAATAATTCTCGATTGATAATTATTTAACGATAATATTTTCGCAACAATTTCTTGATGGCGAGGAACAAGGTTTAAAACTTTGCAAAAAAGACCGTTTGCTAGCCAAACGGTGGCGGTTAGATAAGTTATGATTGTATGAGATTTGTTAATAATCATTTTTCTTTTCTAAAGAACACTTCCACTTGTTATGCAAGCATTGTTAGAAATCTTTTTATCATTTTTATTTATTTTAATACTGTCTTTGGAAATATAAACTCCATATTGATAATCTGATCTTGTGCCAATGCCAAAAGGAGTGTCCCATTTATAAACGAAAAAGGCAAAGCTGCTATCGGCTGCAATTTGTGAATAAATGCTAGTATTAAATTTTACCAAAATAGCAGTTGGCACAACGTATCTTGATGTTTTTTCAGGATTGGAATCATGCCTTTTGTATAATGAATCAAAAGAGATTAAAACATTCAAATTGCTATCAGGAATATCTAAGCTAAAAACGACAAGTTTTCTTCCATCTATAGCCTTTTGTAAAACTACTTTTGTCCTATATGTTTTACTAAAATTCATTACACTATCAGCTATCTCTTGATGCATTTGTGTATTTTTATTATAGTAATCTTTAAGAACAAATTCATCCGCTTCATCTGAAGCATAAGAAAAAAAGCACAAAATTAACCCTGGAAATAAAATACTTATTATGATTATACTACACTTATTTTTCAAGCTGTTTTTTTAAATTAATATCAAATCTATTTTAGTTGCACTATTGCAAATATTTGGCAGAGCCCATTTTTTACTTCTTCTTCCTCAACCAAGCATCAGTCTTTCTTATAAAAGGCGCTTGCGCATCTGCAAGAATTTCTTTATCAATTGTTATTAAATATTTGCAATTGTTTTGAATGCATAAATCATACAAATAATTATCTTTTGCATCTTTTGACAATCTAAATATATTTCTTGGTGCTTTAATTATTAGAAATGGGGAAATAAGTTGAATAGTTTTGTCTGCTTCGGTAATGGTAAAATTAAATCCTTCTATTAAAGCATTATGAATTTCTCCTAATAAATAATTATCAGCAAAAACGATAAGGTTGTTTTCGATGATATATTTAAGTAAAGTGCTAACCCTAAAATGACCTGCATATTTTACCCATACGCAGCTATCAATACAGCATTTATTTTGTATTGGCATATTGTTTTCTACGATAGTTTCTGGTAAGGTTTACAATATCTTCATCGGATTTCTTTACAGCTTTTTTATTTTTCTTTAAAGCCAATTCAAATTGCTTCATTTCATTTAGTGCATCGGTACTAAATAATTGCAAATGCAACAACTGCTTTTCTTCAGCAGAAAGTTTTTTTACGGCAGACAAAACTGATTTAAAAGAAGAAGTTTTTGATATTTTATTTAATGTAGCTGGCATAACAATTTAATTGCATTGTAAATATACATTTTAATAATGAAATTATTAGTGGGGTGAAATTTTTCAACCTACCTACCTCATCATCCCCTTCGGCACTGCTTTCTCCAATAAATATTTATAAATAAACTGTGTTTTTAAATTTTCAAAATGTGCACGTTTATTACCACCCCAGCCATGGCGGCCACCACTGTATGTCATCATTTCAAAATCTTTTTTAAGCTCTTGCAATTTGCTGGCAAACTGTGTACTGTTTTGCAAATGCACATTATCATCTATAATACCATGTACAATTTGCAACATGCCTTTGTATCTATCAGCATAATTTAAAACAGAGCTAGTTTTGTATCCATCAGCATTATCCGCAGGTGTGCCCATGTAGCGCTCTGTGTAATGTGTATCGTACAGCGCCCAATCTGTAACGCTGCCACCAGCCATGCCATGCGTAAATACATCTGCTGCGTACGTAAGCGCATAACATGTCATGTAACCGCCATAACTAAACCCAGTAATGCAAATCTTTTTTGCATCTGCACTTGCATTATTTATTAACCATTTTGCCATGGTGCTATAATCTTTCATTTCCCAAAAGCCAAGGTTGTGGTACATATAATTTACACCTTCTTTACCAAAATGCCCGCTAGCTCTATGATCCATGGCAACTTGTATCAATCCTTCTTTTGCATAAAACTGTTGAGTGCCGCTAAGTGCCCATGTATCCATCACTGTACCGGCATTTGGCCCGCCATAAATAGAAATCAGCACTGGGTATTTTTTTGTTTTATCGTAGTTCATTGGCCACGTAACTTTCATGGGTAATTCATACAAACCATCATCGCTTTTTACAAGTACAATTTCTGTTTTTGCAAATGCATAATCATTCATTTCTGCACCCTTACTATCGGCTATATCTTTTATTATTTTTCCGGTATTGTTTACCAAACTCATTTTGGTAGGCGTACTTGTGTTGTTGTAGTTGGTTACAAAATAACTTCCATTGGGGCTCATATTTATTTGCCCATGATTATAATCGCCAAAGGTTAAGCGTTGCATTTTTTTACCATCAAAATTTACTTTGTATACATCTTTGCGTGCTGTATTTTCTTTGCAGCGAGCAGTAAAATAAATAATCTTTTTTGCTTCGTCTATATAATTTATTTCTGTTACGGTAAATTTTCCTGGGGTAATGGCATTTATAAATTTGCCACCCATATCGTATAAGTACAAATTGTTCCAACCAGTTTTATCACTTTCTAAAATAAAATTTTTATTGTTGTTAAGCAAATGCAAACGTTCGTATCCATCCTCTAATTGTATCCAAGTTTTTTGTGTTTCATCGTACACTTCTTTCTTGCTACCGTTTGAAGGATCTACTGCATATATTTTTAAATTATTTTGTTTTCTATTCATCCACTGCACCCAAAGGCTAGCGCCATCGTTTGTCCAGTAGGGCATTCCAAAATATTGGTCATCTTTTTCATTAAAGTCGCTCCATACAATTGCACCGCCATTTGGTTGTACAATACCCACTTTTACTTCGGGGTTTTTATCGCCCACTTTTGGGTAGCGTTCTGTTTCCAAATATCCATGCACACTAGGTGCATCTGCAATCGTATATAATGGCACTGGCGAATC
Source organism: Ferruginibacter sp. (assembly GCA_043723285.1). Classification (GTDB taxonomy): domain Bacteria; phylum Bacteroidota; class Bacteroidia; order Chitinophagales; family Chitinophagaceae; genus Ferruginibacter. Next base: position 4,604 of record JAYSOC010000457.1, read on the forward strand.
GTCTGTTCTAAAAAAGGCAATTTTATTACTATTAGGACTCCACCAAAACGAACGATATTTTGATGCTCGACCCAATATTTCTTCTGTATAAACCCAGCTGGCATAACCGTTTAAAATTACATCGCTACCATCATTAGTAAGGCGTGTTTCTTTTTGAGTAGCTATTTCTACCGTATATAAATTATTGCTTTTTGTAAAGGCTACATATTTATTATCTGGACTTAGGGTTGCATTTATTTCTGCAAGCGTATCATAGGTAAGGCGCACATCTCCAGTATTTTTTCTTACAAATAAATCTTTTTCTTTTGTAATAATTTCTAGTTTTACTTCTACATTTTCTTTAATTATAGTAGGAGCTATATAAGCGGTTTCCATTCCGGTTTTTGCATCTATTAAAAAAGATTTTCCATCTCTTATCAAAATAAAATGACTTTCATCTTCCCACCGAGAAACTGTAGGCAATGATTGTATAATTCCTTTAAAATTATTTTTAAAAAAATGTTCATCCGTAAGTTGTTTTTGCTGCGCAAAAGAAAAATTACTAATTGCAAAAGCTGCAAATAAACTTGCAAAACTTTTTAATATTGATTTCATAAATTATTTATTTGAAATGTTAGAGCATACAATATAGCACTTTTGATAGTAAGTAAAAACCACTGCGCAATTTTTTGTTGCCACCAATGGCACGAATGTTCACTAATAAAACACATTCGTGGAAATTTGTGCCATTCGTGACTAAACAATTCACGAAGTGAATTAAAAATTACATCCTAAGAAAATAATTTCATATTTTTCTACTTTAAAACAGCAGTTTATCCAAAATTTCCTATATTCATTCTTGAAAAAATAATTTTATCATGATAGTAATTGCATTGTACAACTTAAAAGGCGGTGTGGGCAAAACGGCTAGCTGCGTTAATTTTTCTTATTTGTCCGCCAAAGAAGGATACAAAACCCTGCTTTGGGATATAGACCCACAAGGTGCTACATCTTTTTATTTTAAAGCAAAACCAAAAGTAAACCAAGGTATAAAAAAGCTGATAAGCAAAGATGCTAATTTGGATGCAGCCATAATGGAAACTGGCTACGAGCATTTAGATATTATACCTGCAGATAATTCTAGCAAGAGTTTTGATATTATGCTAGAAGAAATGCGAGGCAAAAAAAATATCCTTAAAAATGCTTTAAAACAATTTGAAGGCGAGTACGATTTTGTATTCATAGATTGTCCTCCAGGTTTTTCTGCATTGAGCGAAAATATTTTTAGCGCAGCCGATATTGTACTTATGCCAGTAATACCTACTACACTTTCGGTACGTACATACAATATGGTAAAAGATTATTTCAAAGAAAAAGATATTGATGCTGCAAAGCTGATGTGTTTCTTTACCATGACGGATTTGCGCAAAAATATGCACCACGAAATAATGGAGCAATTGTTTAAAGACAAACGTTTCTTTGGTAATTATATTCCGTATTTATCCGATGTAGAAAAAATGGGTATTTACAAACAACCCATTGAAGAATTTGCACGAAGTGGCTATGCCGCCAAATGTTATAGAGAATTGTGGACTGAGATAACGGAAGGTGTGTTAGAATAAAAAGATTAATTTTGTTAAAATAATTTAATATGGCAGTTGTAATAGAAATACCAAAAAAGGCCACAAAAAAACAAGTGGATGAGCTTATAAAAAAAGCGACTACTACTAAGGCGGGCAAAATGGCAAAGCATTTTGGCGCTTTAAAAAGAGGAATTGACGGATTAGCATTTCAAAAAAAACTAAGAAATGACTGGAATTGATTTTTTAGTTGATACTAATATTTTAATTTATCTGCACGAAGCAAAGCCCGAAGTGCTTGCTTTCATTGATTATTCTTGGAGTTGCTCAGTAATTTCTGAAATGGAATTATTGGGAACTTCAAACCTTTCTAAAACAGAAAAACAAAAGCTACAATCTTTATTAAACGATTGTATTATTTTTTCTTTGGATAATGATATCAAAGAAATTACCATTAAAATTAGGCAGACTAAAAAAGTTAAACTTCCCGATGCAATAATTGCTGCTACTGCAATTCATTACAATTTACCTTTGGTTACTGCCGATACAGCTTTTAAAAATATATCGGGCTTAACGGTTATAACATTATCATAATTTATGAAAAGAGAAACAACAAGTTGGTTTAGTCCAGCATTACAATTAGATATGCCGATAGTTGCTTATGGTGATTATGGTTTTGCACTAGTATTGGTACCAACTGCTGCTGCAGATTATTTAGAGTACGAGCGTTTTCAACTCATGGAAACCCTTGCGCCATACATTAATAGTGGTAAGGTTCGTGTGTTTTCTGTAAACAGCATTAACAAAGAAAGTTGGATGAATAAAGAAATGGAAGGTGCGCACAAAGCCATTCGCCAAAACCAATTCAACAACTATATTTTTGATGAAGTAATACCATTTATAAAAACAAATACTTCAGCCGAAACGCCCATCATACTTTGTGGTGCTTCGTTTGGCGCTTTGCATAGCATGAATTTATTTTTGAAACGCCCAGATTTGATTGATGGTGTAATTGCCATGAGCGGAGTGTATGACCTTACAGAATATACCGATGGATATTGGGACGAACAAGTATATTACAACTCACCAGCACATTATATTCCAAACCTTACAGACGAGTGGTATTTAAATAATATTCGCAAAAGCAAACATATACACATACTCACAGGTGGTGGCGATTATGAAGATCCATCTGCCACTGCAAAATTTTCTGAAATATTGAGGGCAAAAGGGATTGAGCATGATGCATCTATTTGGGGCAAAGAGTGGAAACACGATTGGGCTACTTGGAGAGCTATGTTGCCGTTGTATTTGGAGACGAAGTTTTAGGAAAAAGTATCAAATAATTTTAATGCGGTCGCAAATTGCGACCGCATTTTTTATAAACTTATTGGTGCATTTAAAAATGTCGCAAGGGTTGTCAACCTTTATTAGTAATTTTAAAATACATGTACGATATAAAGGTTGACAACCCTGTTTGCAAACGGCGAAATTTTTAAATGCACCCAAACCGATCTCCATAAACTTTTATCTAAAATCTTATTTTATCTTTACCAAATGGAAGAAAAAAAACTATTCTTATTAGATGCATTTGCACTTATTTTTCGGGCATATTACTCACTCGTACGCAGCCCACGTATAACAAGTAAGGGGCGCAATACCAATGCACAATTTGGTTTTACAAATACATTGGCAGAATTAATCAATAACCAAAAGCCTACACATATTGCAGTATGTTTTGATACAAGCGCACCTACAGAACGCCATACCGATTTTGCAGATTATAAAGCCAACAGGCAAGAAACGCCAGAAGATATTCGTGGTGCTATTCCAGACATAAAAAAAATAATTGAAGGATTTAATGTACCCGTAATAGCTATCGATGGGTATGAAGCAGATGATGTAATTGGTGCATTGGCAAAAAAAGCAGAGGCAGAAGGTTATACCGTTTACATGGTTACACCAGATAAAGATTATGGACAATTGGTTTCAGAAAAAATAAAAATTTACAAGCCAGGTTACCAAGGCGGCAAAGTAGAAATAATGGGGCCGAAAGAGGTATGTGAAAAATGGGATATTGCTAGAGTAGATCAAGTAATAGATGTACTAGGATTGATGGGTGATGCAGTAGATAATATACCAGGGATTATGGGTGTAGGAGAAAA
>JAYSOC010000458.1:0-3310 GCA_043723285.1 Ferruginibacter sp.
TACTGCTTGCTACAAGATTATTACTTTGTAATTGAAAAGCGGGATTCACAATCCAATCTGCTGCACCCCCTATCCATGCAGGGTTTACCGTAAAGTTGCCATCTGTAAAAGTTTCGTTTAGCTGGGCTTGGGTGTTTGAGAAACATCCTATAATTAATAAGAGGGCTAGTATAATTTTTTTCATGTTGGTAAAGTTGATTATGAAGGTAGGGGATTTTCGGGAAATGGTTAATAATCGAAAAACTAGATATTTATTTGTTAATAACCTGTAATATATTTCCAATCCCCCACAAATACCTTCCAAAACCATAAATAATCCATCAAATCAGTAATATATTTCTGATTCAACCTGGATGTAAACCTCCATTATTTATCCCCCCAATACCCAATAATCCAAATTTCTCCCTACATTTACTTTACCAAAATTTTAAAACCCAAGCCATTAAACCTTATAATTTTACGAGCTGCAATAATCCAATACTGATAACTTTATTAAAATATTTCACGATTAAACATTTACATATGAAACCAACAATCCGCATTGGATTTATAAAACTGTGTGTTATTGCATTACTATTTTGTTTTGCAACTGCGTCAGCATTTGCACAAATAAACTCCGACGATGAAAGCAATGCGTACCGCAATTCTAAAAAATATCCAGACGAAGATATTATGTGTACTTCATCTTATCATCTTTTTACTTTTGGCAAAGGTAAAAATGCATTGGGCGATAAAGTGGTAGAGATAGAAGAAAACTCGGAGTTTGAATTTTTATCACTGAAGAAATATTCATCACTTACTTATCCTGAATTTTACAACAAATTTATAGAGATAAATAATTTTAAAAAAGCCGTAAAGTATGGCAACAAATATGTAACACTAGAAAAAGGTGGTATCGATAGATCGGTAACCGACGATGGCATTTTCTTTGATGATAGTAGGGTGCGTTATTTTCCTATTCGCCTAAACCAACAAGGTGCCATGGCAAGAATAACGGTGAAGAAAACATACTTGGATGGTAAATATTTAACCAGAATGTTTTTTAACGAGTCGTATCCAGTAGGCGAGCAAGTGTTTGAATTTAAAGTGCCCGATTGGCTAAAGGTGGAATTTAAAAGTATGAATTTTAATGGGCAACATATAGAAGCTACAGAAAAAACAAAAGGGGGCTATACCAATTATCTTTTTATAATGAAAGATGCAGCGCCATACAAATCGGAGTATAGGCGCATTGGTAGGGCTTATACAGACCCACACATTATTGTACAAATACGCTCGTTTGAAAGCAAAGGCGAAACACTAAAAGGTTTTGATAAGGTGGATGATGTGTATGCATGGAATAATAGATTGTATAAAATGGCAGAAAATGATAAAACAAAACTGCAACCCATTGTTACAAAACTTACACAAGGTAAAGCTGGCGATATAGAAAAAATAAAATCTATTTATTATTGGGTGCAAGATAATGTGCGCTACTTAGCGTATGAAGATGGTTACTCTGGTTACATACCATCTACAGCGCAAGATGTGCTTGCAAAAAAATATGGCGATTGCAAAGGAATGGCAAACCTACTTACCGAAATGCTAAAACTTGGCGGCTACGACGCACACTTTACATGGATAGGCACAAGGCATATACCTTATTCGCAAACGCTACCTGCTATGTGTGTAAATAATCATGCTATTTGCACGTTAAATTTTGGTGGCAAAACATATTACCTTGATGGTACCGAAAGTTATGCTCCTTTTGGCGAAAATGCTTTTCGCATACAAGGCAAAGAAGTGTTGATAGCCAATGGAGATAAATTTGAAATAAAAAAAGTACCACAAACAGAAGCTGCCGATAACTTAATTGCTACCAAGGCCGATTTTGTATTAACAGAAACTGGATTGAAAGGAAAAGCAAAAGTTATTCTTACTGGTAACCAACGAAAAGATTTTCACCAATCTTATCAAACACTGCCAACCACTGAACGAAAAGATTACTTAAATGATTATTTAGAATTTGGTAACGACAACATGGTGGCCACAAATATTAAAACAAGCGATTTAAATAATAGAGATCTTACCGTTTCGATAGAAGGGGATGTAGATTTGAGCAACACTGTAAACAATATTAGTGGAAGCAAATATGTGGGCGTTGACTTCTTTCCAAAATCTTTGGATAGATTTATACCGGATGAAAAAAGAATTGAAGGCTACGATTTTGATGATGTATTGCAGTTTACAGACGATATAACACTTACTGTACCTGCCGATAAAAAGTTTATAGACAAGCCAGATGATTTAGAAGTAAAAGGAGAAGGCTACGCTTTTAAAGGTTCTTATACTTTAGTTGGCAATAAAATGACATTGAGCAAAACCCTAAGTATAAAAAATAATATTATCCAAAAAACAGAATTGCCTGCATGGAAAAAATTTATTGAATCTATTAAAGAGTTCAACAAATATTTTTTAAGTATTACTAACAAATAAAATTTTCAGAATGAATTTCAATATAAAAAATAAAATAATTATTGTTGTTGCTTTTTGTTTTGTAGCTATAGCAACAAATGCTCAAACGCTAATTGACGAAGATATGCTCGATAAGATAGAGCTAAACGCAAAGCCATTATGGAGCGATAATACACCTGCATTTGCTACCAATACAGTGCCAGATAAATATAAAGATGAATCTGCTGTTGTGTTTGGATACAAACGAAATGTTACAATAGATAAAAAATCGAGAGCAGGTTTTTTTACAAGAAGCGAACGTAGTTTATTGTTTTTTGAAAACGTACATTTCAAAATAAAAGTAAATGATAAAAGCTCTGTAAAAACTTTTACCGAAGTTTACTTTAGGTATAGAGATGTAGAAGATGGCTTTAGTGCAAAAGTGATAAAGCCAGATGGAACAGCAAATACGATTTCTCTAGATGATGCAGTTTCGGTTGAATCTACAGCAGATATGCCAGAATTTTACAAAAGTTTTTTTGACCAAGAAAGTGGTGGGCAAGGTCGTTATTTTAAAGTAGCCATACCAGATTTGGAGCCCAATGACATTTTAGAATATGTAGCCATTACCAAAAGTAAATTAGATGTAGCTTATTCTGGTTATATAGAATTTAGTCCACAATACGAAGTATGCAACAAAGCATATCCCGTTCTGTTTAATCAAATAGGTATTGAAACTGATGAAAAATCTTTTTTTAAATCGATGGCATTAAACGGCTCGCCGGAGTTTAAAAAAGAAGCCACTACCGATAACGAATTTTACCGTTATGTATTTACAGATGTGGATAGAGGAACAGAAAAAGATGTAAATTTTGTA
>JAYSOC010000459.1:0-8325 GCA_043723285.1 Ferruginibacter sp.
AAATGATCCACTCTATATCTTTTATTGCTGTCTTTATTATCAATCATTGGGTCGCTAAAACTATCCACATGCCCACTAGCTTTCCATACGGTTGGGTGCATAAAGATTGCCGCATCTATTCCTACTATATTATTTTCGTTTAATTGGGTCATGCTTTTCCACCAGCTATCACGTAGGTTTTTTTTGAGTTGCGCACCCATTTGCCCATAATCGTACACAGCTGCAAGCCCATCGTACAACTCGCTACTCTGAAAAATATATCCGTATTCTTTACAATGAGAAATTATCTCAGCGAAACTTGCCTGACGATCAGTTTGGTTGTTTGCTTCATTTACCATAGCTGCAAATATAAAGATTGCTTTGCTTTTATTGGCTGCATATTATAGAAAATTAATGAATTTTACTTTCGCTTTGTTCCATTTTATCATGGTAGCCATTCTTCTACAAGCCCTAGTATTCCTATGATTTTTGCATATTTGTGGCTGTTTTACGCAATAATGTTTTTAAAAACGAGTTTATAGCGCAGCGCTGTAATTTAAAAAAATCCAATTGCAACTGCTTTAAAAACCAAGTAACATTTTATGAAAATCAGATTTATTACAGCCCTTGCTGCTGTTGCCTTATTTACTTCTTGCCAAAAAGATTTTAGTGCAGAATATGGCGCATTACCACAAACAAACTCAACAACCAGTACCAATGCACTAGGAGTAAACAATTGTAAAGCCAGTCCTTATTTTCCAGTATGTACAGGCTCTCAATATCATTATACAGATACAAGAGGAGCCATATCTACCGACAATACACAAGGCGCTCCAAGCAATTATACCCTTACGTATTTCGGAGATTCAACTATCGAAAATAAAACATACCAAAAAATTAAAGGCATTAACAATCAAGTAACTTTTTTTAATAGCACCTATGGTGTATTAACACAAATTGTATTAAACTTAAATCCGCAATCAAATATAGCAGTGCCTTATTATAAATTTACCATTGTAAAATCTAATGAGCCAGTAGGAGCAACATGGAGAGACGTTTTAGTAATACCAAATAACCCAAATGAAATAAGTGATCATACCATTGTTGCCAAAGGTTTAACAAGAACTATAGCTGGCATTACATACAATGATGTAATACAAATCAGACAAGATATTACTTCTGCAACATACGGTACTACACCATACATGCACATAGATCAATACATGGCAAAGGGTGTAGGCTTAATTGAAAGTGTAAGCTACAGCGATTATAACGGAGCATCATCTATAATGGTTCATCACAAATTAGTAAGTGCAGTAGTTCCTCAATAAAAAATATTAACTAAACTAAAAAGGCTATCTCATAGTGAGAACGCCTTTTTTAGTTTTAGAAAATTAAAATTATTATAGTTATTGGCAAATAAAAAAGCTGCGCTTTGTTTATTTGCCAAACTAAGGCTCAGCTATGGTCAGCATCGTTGTGTCACTCACTTCATCGACATACCATTATTCAACTTTTATTGACACCTAGAACGAAAACAGTAAAAAATGGATGCCAACTTTTAAAAAGTTGGCATCCTTTTTTTACAAATGCCTCAAATAATAATCCGGATTATCTAAAAACGTTTTTGTAATTCTGTAATGATCTGTATCTCTATATTCCACTTGCTTCATAGCGTCTTCTTGTATTTCGTATAATGTAGCATTTGGTATGCCCATAAGTATGGGTGAGTGTGTGGCTATAATGAATTGTGCATTTTTCATTTTTACAATTTCCAAAATAAGAGAGATGAGCGATAATTGTTTTAGTGGCGACAATGCAGCCTCAGGCTCATCTAATAAAAAAATACCCTTATCGCCAATGCGGGTTTGCAGTATTTTTAAAAATGCCTCACCATGCGAATACGCTTGCATATTTGAGCCATAGGTTTTACGCATTTCACGCAAATTAAAATTCATGCTTTCGCTCATTCTATCAATAATGCTATCATCCACCTGGCCTTTTAGGTCAATTAAGTCTAATGCAATTTTTTTATTTTCGTTTTCTACAGAGTTTACAAAATCACTAAAATCTTCTGCTCTAAAAAAGAAACCTTTAAAAGTTTCTCGCTTCCAGTTTATTTCTAAAAAAGGTTCTATCATTTCCGATGCTTCAAAGCCAGAGCGCTCATGATGCTTTATACCACCACCTATTAATGGAAAATTAAGTTTGTAAGCAATGCTTTCTAGCAAGGTAGATTTGCCGCTGCCATTATCGCCTACAAAAATAGTAACGCCTTTATTCAACTCAATATTTTTGGCAAACTGTACAGCAGGAATATTAAATGGAAAAGGATTTTGCTTTTCGGTGTTTATTGTAAATGAATTGATGAAGGGCATTTTATAAAATTTGATACTGTAATTTATGAAAGAATGTTTTGTATTTTTATAATAAATATTTTAATTGCGCCGACCTTTAGGTTGGTGCAAAATGAATATCTACTTAAAAGGCTTTAGCCCCAATATCAATACCATCGAGGCTAAAGCCCCTTTTTTATTCCAATTTTTATCCTTGTGCTAAAGCACAGGGCAATTCAAACAACTTTAAATAAATGAAAATTTTTATGGAAAATTTTTTGTGTAATTATATTCTCTCAAACAAATCAATAAAAAATAATTACGAAAAAAATGTAGCGCTTGCATTATTGCCCAATTGAAAAACTAAAGATGAAAGGCTGCGGGATAGGAGCGGCACCGAAGCGTAGCGAAGGCACAGCAGATAGCCCGAACAACAGCAGCTTCTTGTTTGCAGCCGACAGCCACAACCTGTATTTATTTTTTTACAATTTTTGCGGCCAATATTTTACGTGCTTCGTGCACTTCATCGCCTTCAAAAGCATCTTTAGGTATAATGAAAAATGAGCGTGGGTTAAAATACAAATGAAAAAAATGTGGGCTTTCCATCCATGTGGTAAAGCTGCTCCAGTCCCATCCTTTGTGGCCTCTGTCGTTTTCAATAGCAAATTGTTCTTTGCCAAGTATGGCACGAAACGAATCTTTAAAAGTAGCAGACTGCCTATAAATAATTTGTGGCAACATAAACCAAAATAAAATCATTAAGAAAAACCAAAGCACAGAGCTTATTAAAAACGCCAACGGACTTACTTTTTTAAAAAAAAATAACGCTGCAGATGTAATGGCAAATATATTTACGAGTACCATCGTTATTTTTATTTCGGGGCGGCTCATAAAATGATACCGAAGTGCTTGTATAACTTTTGGTTTGTTGTAGGTAAATAAAGTAGATGTCATGTAGCAAAGATAAGTTCTTGTAATTTATTTAATTTTCAATTCGTCGCTATTTACACTCCACGTTCCCAACTGCTCGCCTTTTATCCCTAAAAAATCTACCTTCAATATTCGATTATCTTTTGCACCGCTTACAGAAATTTTTCCAAAATTTTGTGCTTCTACCACTGTGCCAGCTACACGATAAGGATTATTTTTTTCATCGCCACTTGGCTTGCTAACGCCCGCTGTGTAGGGCGAAATGGTAACATCGTACAATGGATAAGAATTGGGTTGTGCTACTTTTATAACTTCGCTGTGGTGTCTATCGCCTGTAAAAAAAAGCACCCCATTTATTTTTTGTGTAGCAATAAAGTTTTTCAATTGATTGTACTCATAACTGTAATGCTGCATGCATTCATATTTATTGAGTGGGTTTAATGTTTGGCTTCCAATTACAATTATTTTAAAATTTGCATTGCTAAATTGCAATGAATTTTTTAACCATTCCATTTGTGTTGGTCCAAAAAAATGTTTGTCTGGCGATGGCATTCCGTTTATACTATCGGGCATTTCATCTTCGCTTCTAAAATAGCGACTGTCAGTAAGAAAAATATCAACATCGCTGTAATTTATTTTTGTGTAAATGCCTTTTCCATCTTGCCCATAAGATGGGTTTACAGAATAACTTTTAAAAGTTTCTCTGCTTTCGCTTTTAAAAATAAAACTTTTACCTTGGTCGTTGGGGCCATAATCATGATCGTCCCAAATAGCATATTGCGGCATGGCCGCCATAAATTTTTGTATTACTTTTTGCGATCTATCGTGCGATGCTCTATAGTTCATTCCCCATGGCGATTCAAAATCAACTTCTCGTGTGTACCAGTTGTCGCCCATCCATACATGAAAGGCAGCGGGCGTATTTGCCATGGTTTCAAAAATAGTAGAGTCTCCTCCGTATGGCTTGCCAGGTCTATCATACAAGGGTTCGTTGAAGTAAGAGCAACTACCTGCAAGAAAACTAAAATTGGGTGCTGGTTTTCGGTATTGCCAAATATCTTGTGTAGTAAATTTTGTTGGAAAATTTGTTTTTATTTCTTCATCGTCTATAAATAATTTATAGTTGTATGTTGCATTAAAGTTTAATCCGTTTAATTCTATTTTTATGGGATTGAAGTCTTTTCCTAATTCGCCTATATAATATTTTTTAGACCCGCTTACCAATAACCCTCTTGGGTGACTTTTATTTTTAGTGTACTTTTCTATTGTATCAAAACTTTCATACGCCACAGAAACTTTTTTTACATCTTTACTTACTTCCAGCCAAATAGTAGCCATTCGCAAACCTACATTGCCTGCCCAAGGTCCGCTTATCAATTTATTTTGCTGTGCAACACTTTTTGAAAAAACAAAAAGCAATATGCAATACGAAAAAAGAGATTTCATAAAAATTATTTTAGTTTGTCATTGTTAATATGTCTATCAGCATCTCTTATTGTTTTCTTTTCAAAGTTTTTTTGTAGTGCTTCTGTAAGGTTTACGCCTGTTTGGTTTGCAAGACAAATTAGTACAAACAATATGTCAGCCATTTCATCTCCAATGTCTTTTCCTTTATCGCTTTCTTTAAAAGATTGTTCGCCATATTTACGCACCATTATGCGGGAGAGTTCGCCCACTTCTTCCATTAAAACTCCAAGGTTAGTTAGTTCACTAAAATATTTTACGCCAATGTTTTTTATCCATTCATCTACTTGTTGTTGCGCTTGTGCTATGGTGATATCGCTCATGTTATTCTTTATTTTTTGTATCGATGATGATGGTAATTGGCCCATCATTTACTAAACTCACTTTCATATCTGCACCAAATTTTCCCGTACCAATTTTTTTGCCTAAATCATTTTCCAATTGTTTAATAAAACTTTCATATATCGGAATAGCCACATCAGCTTTCGATGCTTTTATGTATGAAGGTCTATTGCCTTTTTTGGTATTGGCTTGTAATGTAAATTGGCTTACCAATAAAACTTCCCCATCAATTTCTTTTACCGAAAGATTAGGCACTTTATTTTTATCATCAAAAATGCGAAGGTTAATTATTTTATTGCTTAGCCAAATTATATCTTCGTTTGTATCAGCATTTTCTATGCCTACAAATACGAGTAATCCATTTTTTATTTCGGAAATAATTTTTGCATCTACTGTTACAGATGCCGATGAAACTCTTTGTAGGACTGCTTTCATATCTACCCTGCTTTAAAATCCAATTTACATTCTGCTAACGCAGCATTTAGTTTTCCATTAGTAAGTTCTTCTGTAAGCCGCAATAGCCTAGGCTGATAAATGTCATAATCTTTTCCATACACGCTGCGTAAGTTTTCCATTTCCAATTTAGATAACTTGCCATCAAAGGCTGCAGAAACAGTAAATAAATCTAGTAAAAAATGTCTCTCTTTTTCAGACACTTGCTGTAGGGTTTCTAAAAACATATTCCAATCGTCAAATTTATCGGGCTCACTTATTTTTAATATTTGCTGAAAGCGAACGAGCAATATCACCATATTGGGATGATAGTTTTGTGCCATCACCACAGCATTTCCTATTGCACGTAAGCACCCACGTTGTGCATTTTCTGAAAGTTCATTCAGGCATTTATCTTGTAAAACATTTTTTCCAATTTCGTTTGCTAGTGCAAATCCAAACAAGCGTAGCCTTGCTTCTAGCACAACTTTTCTTATTACAACACTGTTCCAAAAACACTCTACTAATATGGCTTCGTATAAAATAGATACCCCAAATATTGTTTTACCCACTATAAATATCAATGCATATTTAAGCACAACATTTGTTACAAATATTTTTGCTTTGTACAACAAACCCAATACCAATAAATTCTTTTTCGAAATTCTTTTAAATGGATCTATCCCCATTATTTTCAATTCAGGATCGGGCAGTTCCAATGCCGTTCTAGCTAAAATATTTCTTACACTAAATAAACCATCTTTTTCAAATTCCCCTTCTGTTGCTCGCAAGTTTACCACTTCGCTTACTTCATACACGGCCCTTAATGCAATAATAAAAAGCACATACAACTCAATAGCAATGCTTATTAAAGTTACTATTGCTACCCAACCATAATGCACCAAAAAAGTTGCGTCTGCAAATTGTACATCCACCCATACCGCAGGAAAGACACAAATAATTCCAATAAGCGAAGAAAGAATAATTCCTTTTAAAGTTATTTTATTTACTTTTTTTGTTAGCTCATCATCAGTATGGTTAAATACACTATGATCGGTATCAATTTTTTTAAAAAAGTTTAAATAGTATAAACCAAAACGCTCCAATAGAGTTGGTTTAGTTTCTGCAAGTTGGTAAATGGGATTTTGCTCCAATGGTAAAATATTAAAAAATTATTTTAATTCAAATATCGCTCAACTTAAAACTATCTTTCATTCTTATTCCCTTCTCAGTGATCTGCACCGTGCAGCATTCAATGGTTGGGTCATGTTCTAAAAATAAAATATAATCATCTTGCAAAGCCTCGGTCAAAAAGTTTTCTTTTTCGGTAAGTGTAGTGGCAGGAAACATATCGTAGCCCATTACATAAGGTAAAGGAATGTGTCCTGCAGACGGCAACAAATCTGCCATAAACAAAATAGTTTTTCCTTTGTATGTTACCTGCGGCAGCATCATGGCTTCGGTATGTCCAAATACTTGGCGTATATTAATATTTGGCGGAAAATCATTTGCACTAGTTTCTATAAATTTTAATTTCCCACTTTCTAGTATAGGGAAAATATTTTCTTTTAAGAAAGATGCTTTCTCTCTATCATTTGGGTTTATAGCCCAAGCCCAATGCCTTTCATTACTCCAATAAGTTGCGTTCTTAAATGCAGGCACAAGCTTTTCTCCATCACGAATGATAGCGCCCCCGCAATGGTCAAAATGCAAATGAGTCAATATCACATCGGTTATATCATCTTTTGTAAAACCATATTGCGCAAGCGATTTTTCCATCGTATCATCTCCATGCAAAAAATAATGTGCAAAGAATTTTTCGCTTTGCTTAGTACCAATACCAGTGTCCACTAATGTTAATCTATTGTTTTCTTCGTCATGTATAAGCAAGCATCGCAATGCCCAATTGCACATATTATTTTCATCGGCTGGGTTTATTTTGCTCCAAATACTTTTTGGCACTACGCCAAACATAGCTCCACCATCTAATTTAAAATATCCTGTGTTTATGCTATATAAATTCATGTGTCATATTTTTTTTGTAACTGTAAAGTTCTAAACAAAAATATTAATCCAATAAAAAAGAATACTGTTAATGCCAATATCGAATTTCTTTGTGTGCCAGTAAGTTCGGTTATAAATCCAAAACTGAGCATACCAATAACAACGGCTACTTTTTCGGTAACATCGTAAAAGCTAAAAAAAGATGCGTTATCGTTGGTTTCGGGCATTAATTTACTGTAAGTGCTGCGGCTCAAACTTTGTATGCCACCCATTACAAATCCTACACAAGCGCCTAATGCATAAAATTGATTAATCCCTCCTTTGGGTATAAAGTAGCCTGCAATGCATAGCAATACCCAAAAAGCCACCACCACCATTAAAGCAGGTATATTACCAATTTTAGACGATAATTTAGATATGATGTAAGCACCAGGAATGGCAACCAATTGAATTAATAAAATAGCACCTATTAAATTTGGTGTAGGAATGCCCAGCTCACTTTTGCCATATAAAGTAGCCGCAAGCATTACAGTTTGTACACCCATATTGTAAAAGAAAAAAGAAGTAAGGAATTTTTTTATGACAGGCATTCCTTTAAGTTGTTTCCAAACTTTACCAAGCTCAATATAACCTTGGCTAAAAACATTTCTTTTTTCAGATAAATTGCCCGACGGTTTTGAATTTGGTAATCTTACATAAGAATAATATCCAAAACCGAGCCACCAAAGTCCTACCAATAAAAATGAAATACGAGAACCTTCGCCTTGTGTAATATGAAACAAATCATTTTTCATTACAAATACAAAGCAAATTATTTGTAAAATTACACTGCCTACAT
>JAYSOC010000460.1:0-3305 GCA_043723285.1 Ferruginibacter sp.
AAAGACCCTGCCTCCACAAAGTAGCAGGGTCTTACATTATATAACAAAACAATAAAAAAAATATGTATTTTAACGAGAACACGATTCTTTATTTTAACAATGAATTTGTAAAAGCTACAGAGGCAAAAACTGGTTTGTTTGATCAATCGCTTCATTATGGCTACGCAGTATTTGAGGGCATACGTTCTTATGCAACAGAAAACGGAACAAAAATTTTTAAGCCTGTAGAACATTTTGAAAGATTAAAGTTTTCTTGCGATAGCGTGGGCATTCCGCTTGCATACAGCACGCAGCAAATGATTGATATTTCTTACGAGGTATTGGCAAAAAATAATTTAGAAGATGCGTATTTGCGCCCGTTGGTTTTTTGCCCACCAAATATGAGTTTGCAAAAAGCATCGTCATCTTTTTTAATGATTACTGCATGGAGCTGGGGAGCATACCTTGGCGATAAATTGATACGAGTAATGACATCTTCTTTTCAAAGACCAAACCCGAAGGGATTTAAAATACATGCCAAAGTAAGTGGACACTATGTAAACTCTATTATGGCTTGTCAAGAAGCCAAAGACAATGGTTTTGATGAAGCCTTGTTGCTAGACATTAATGGTAATGCGGCTGAAGGGCCTGGTGCAAATTTGTTTATTGAAAAAGATGGAAAGTTATTTACGCCACCATCTACTTTTATTTTACCAGGTATTACTAGAGCAACAGTAATAGAAATATGTGTAGCACTTGGTATTGTTGTAGAAGAAAAAATTTTTACCGTTGATGAAATTAAAAATGCAGATAGTGCTTTTTATTGCGGCACAGCAGCGGAAGTTATAGGGTGGCAATCGATAGACGATTATGTTTTTCCAAAAGCTTGGGATGATTCGATTGGCAAAGTTATTCAAGCGGCATATAAGGCAAAGGTGTTGGAGCAGGAGTTTAAAATGGAGTTGGTTTGATTTAATAAAATATAAAAATGTTTCGTGAGACACGAACCATGGCGAACAGTTTAAGATGGAGTTGGTATAGGTAAGAAAGTATGTTTCGTGAGACACGAACCATGGCGGCTCGGAGATAGTTAAGGCAACAATAGATAATATATTAACAATTTAAAAAGTACCCCAGAGTAGTTCCCTCTCCCTCGGAGAGGGGTTGGGGTGAGGCTATGAATAAATATTCAAAAACAATAACGCAAGATGAAACACAACCTGCTGCGCAAGCTATGTTGTATGGCATTGGCTTAACCGAAAATGATTTGAAAAAAGCCCAAGTAGGTGTGGTGAGCATGGGTTATGACGGCAATACTTGCAATATGCATTTGAACGATTTGGCAAAGCTGGTAAAGCAAGGCGTGTGGGAGAATGATTTGGTTGGATTAATTTTTAATACAATCGGCATAAGCGATGGTATAAGCAATGGCACAGATGGTATGCGATACAGCTTGGTGAGTAGAGATATTATTGCAGATAGCATTGAAGCCGTTTGTGGTGGATTTTATTATGATGGATTAATAGCATTACCAGGCTGTGATAAAAATATGCCAGGCTCTATAATGGCAATGGGTAGGCTGAACCGCCCCTCTATAATGGTTTATGGCGGAACGATTGCAGCAGGAAATTACAAAGGGGAAGAATTAAATATCATTTCTTCTTTTGAAGCATTGGGTAAAAAAATTGCTGGTACTATTACGCCAGAAGATTTTAAAGAAGTAATAAAACACAGTTGCCCTGGTGCTGGTGCTTGCGGGGGAATGTACACAGCCAATACAATGGCGAGTGCTATTGAGGCATTGGGCATGAGTTTGCCATACTCATCTAGCAATCCAGCATTGAGCGATGAAAAGAAAAAAGAATGTTTGGATGCAGGTAAGGCTATAAAATTATTGTTGGAAAAAAATATCAAGCCAAAAGATATCATGACACGCAAGGCATTTGAGAATGCCATTACCATCATCATGATTTTTGGTGGAAGTACCAATGCGGTGTTGCATTTAATTGCCATGGCTAAGAGTGTGGATGTGGAATTGAGTATTGATGATTTTCAAACCATAAGTGATAAAACACCCGTGCTTGCTGACTTTAAGCCAAGTGGAAAATATTTAATGCAAGAGTTGCACGCACATGGTGGTGTACCAAGTGTAATGAAATATTTATTAGAGAAAGGATTACTGTATGGTGATTGTATGACGGTGACAGGAAAAACGTTAGCTGAAAATTTAAAAGATATTAAGTCGTTGGATTTTGATGCACAAAAAATAATTTATCCATTAGAACAACCATTAAAAGCAACAGGACATTTACAAATACTCTATGGTAACCTTGCAGAAAAAGGAAGTGTAGCAAAAATAAGTGGCAAGGAAGGTGAGCGATTTGAAGGAACAGCAAGAGTATTTAATGGCGAAAAAGATTTGGTAGAAGGCATAAGCAATGGTAGGGTAAAAAAAGGCGATGTAGTAGTGATAAGATATGAAGGCCCAAGAGGTGCACCTGGTATGCCCGAAATGCTAAAACCTACGAGTGCCATTACTGGCGCAGGTTTGGGCAAAGATGTAGCATTGATTACAGATGGTAGATTTAGTGGCGGTAGTCATGGTTTTGTGGTAGGGCATATTACACCCGAAGCATTTAATGGAGGATTAATTGCATTGGTGGAAGATGATGATATTATTGAAATAGATATTGCTACAAAAAAAATGACATTGAAAGTGAGTGAAGAAATAATTGCCGAGCGAAGACAACATTGGCAACAACCAAATTTGAAAGCAACAAAAGGCGTATTATTTAAATATGCAAATACGGTGAAGGATGCTTCACAAGGTTGTGTAACAGATGAAGCCCCTAAATTCCCCGCAGGGGGACTTGAAAGTCTGAAATAAATTGAATACTAAATAAATAGTTGAAGCATAAAAAAGATTTTTTATACAAAGGATTAAAAAAATTGGAATGAACAAAGCATATTTTTTAGAACTAGCCAATTACAATATTTGGGCAAACAATAAAATGATTGCTTGGTTAAATGACATTAATGATGTTCAATATAAACAATCGATTGAGAGTAGTTTTGGAAGTATTGCTGGCAATGCATTGCATATAGCATCCGCAGAAAAAATTTGGTTGGAAAGGTTACATGAAAACCCAGCTCCTGTTTGGCTGGCAAGTGAATTTAAAGGAGATAGGGAAACATTGATTGCGATTTGGAAACAAGCTTCAGAAGATATAAAACAGTATATAGAAAATTTTGATGAAAATAAATTATACAACAAAATAAAATTTAAAAGATTGAATGGCCAGGAATATGAATTGCCCTTTTACCAA
>JAYSOC010000461.1:0-3298 GCA_043723285.1 Ferruginibacter sp.
TGTGGCGGTCTTTTATTTTCAAAACAATGCAAATGAATTTTTACTCCAACCTTGTGCAGCCATTTTATTTTATTAAAAATATCTACCACACCGCCAAAGTCAGCAGGGTAGGGCACATCGTGGGTTATAATATGTAGGTATTTATCTTTCACAAAATGGTTTATATAATTTGTAGCTAAGCATTTATTAGCTCATCATATATTGAATCTAATACTTTTTCTTCATTTTGCCAACACAAATCCATAGCTGCTAATTGAGTATTATTGTTAAATAATGCTAACAATGTTTTATCTTCAAATAGCGTAATAATAGACTTAGCAATAGTTTGGGCATCTACTTCATTTACACAAATACCTACATTATATTGCTCAATTATTTTTTTTACTTCGGGTAAATTACTTGCTAAAATTGGTACCCCTGCGTGTATGTAGTTAAATAATTTGTTGGGCAAACTATAAAGGCTATTTGGGCAAATATCCTTATCTAAACTAAGTCCTAGATGGGCATTTTTTGTATATTCTTTTAATAAAGTTGGGCTAACTTTTGGTATAAAAATAACTTTGTTTTGTAATTCTAATTTTATTGTTAATTTTTTTAAGTCATTTAAAACTGTACCATCGCCAATAATTTGTAAAATAAAATTATTGGGCAAGTATTGCATTGCTCCTATAGCTTCTTCATATCCTCTATCTTTATTAATACCCGCACCTTGCATATTTAAAATAAATGGTTGAATATCATAATTTATTTTTGTAAATATTTTTGGTGGATCATATATTGGTACGTTTTTTACAACCTTTAAATTTATGCCATACAAATTTTTGTAAAGGTTTT
This sequence comes from Ferruginibacter sp., assembly GCA_043723285.1. Lineage (GTDB taxonomy): Bacteria > Bacteroidota > Bacteroidia > Chitinophagales > Chitinophagaceae > Ferruginibacter. The sequence goes on from JAYSOC010000461.1 coordinate 835, forward strand.
GGATAGATTCATTTACAGTATATCCATATTTTATTTTGGGCAACAATGTTTTTTCTAAAAACTTCCATACATTTCGTCTTACCGGTGAATTCATTAACTCAGGTACACCAGTGAAAAATTCATGGCTATCATAAACCAATACTTTTCTTCTAAAAAAACTGTGCAAATAGTTTGGGAGTAAAGTGTCTAAATCATTTGAAAGATAAATTGCTGCTTTGTAGTTAAATAATTTTAACCAAAGTTTTAATGTAAACTCAACATATTGCATAACGCCTTTCTCAAACACAGTTTTTAAACGAATAACTTTATAAGGATATGAGGACAATGGTAAACTTTTTTTTAATTTTCGTCCAATTAATACCACATCCGTATTTTTTTTATATAGGTAATTGCAAACTTTTTGCACCCTCGCATCTGTTTCTATATCTGATATTACAGAAACAACAATTCGTTTGTTTGGTGTAGTTTTATTCACTTAAAGTTGATAATGTTTTTTCAAAAATAGTTTGCCAATTTTTCCAAATTCCAATATTATTTACAGTACTGTTGTGCCAAATTGTTATAAAATGTCCATTAGCATTTTTAACTGTTTTAATTAGATTTTCAATTTGTGCCCAAGCTTCTGTAGGTGTGAGTTTTAAATTTTCGGCCAAGTGTCCATCCATAAATGCAAATGGATGCAGCATAAGATTTGTGGATGTATTTGCTTGCAAATTAAACCATAAAAATGGGGTGCAAATACTTGCTCTAAAACCTGGCAATGTTGCATAGCCCATGCTGTAGTCATTTTCAATGTTTTCATTTAGTAACTGTTGGTAGGTGCTTGGAAAAAACAATCTAATAAAATGCTGCCTGCTGTTTATAATTGGGTGCTGAACAATATTTTTTAAGGCCGCTATTTCATTGGGCAAATAAGTATTATTTACATTGCTGTAATACGATGGATGTATGCCAATGCTGTTTTGCTTTGCAATGTTTTTAATTAGCTTTTGTTGAAAATAATTATTGCTTGAAAGGTTTTTATCGTATTGGCTATATTTTCCAAGATTAAAAAAATAAATAAATGGTATGCTGTTTTTTTCTTGTTGGGTTTTCAAATAATCAAAGCTGTCATAGTGATCATTTTTATAGCCACATAAGATTTTTATTTGATTTGCAATCTCGGTAAAATTACATCGAAAAAAGTTTTTTGAAAACGCTAAAAAATTCCTATGAAACCCTCTGTGCTTGAAGGCATAGGCTTGGTCAACATCTATGGTAATGGTACTTTTAAATACTGGAAAATCAATTTTATTATCCGGGTAATTTTGTTCAATAATTTTTTTTAAATGGATAGCCCAAATATTAATTAGCGGCATGTTTAAAAAATTATTTTTATATGCCATGCTTTCTTTTGCGTCAAATCGATCAAATTTATCTGGTACATGGGGTAAGTACTCTTCATATCTCGTAATTAAATAAAATGATGCTGCAAAAACATCAAAGGGTATCGTTGAATCTTTTTGGCTTGTTCTAAAAAAAAAAGGCGTTTCAAAAGTAGAGTCATTTTCTATTGCTGGCTCTAAAGTGGTATCAATAATATTTGTAAACAACAAATTGGTTGCGGAAATAAATATTCCATCTCTATTATCTTTTTTTGTACTGTAATTTATTTTAGCACCTTCGTATTTTATAAAATCGTCTTGGTTATTAGTTATAGAAAAAGGAGTAAAATAAATTTGATTAAAAAATACATTTACTATGTATTCTAATCTTGAGGTAACTTCATCTGCATATACAAGAATCATAAGTTATTTTTTTTTATATAATCTTGAATAGTCTTTTTTATAATTTTGGAAGCATTACCATCACCGTATAATTTTTTGTTGTGTTTTATTGGTTTAATGCTCAATGCTGCTGGTATGGCTGTTTTTAAATTATCGTATACTAATGTATTCCAATTATGTAAAAGTGTATCTGCCCACTCAGTTTCTTTGCGAATAGTAATACATTTTTTCTTAAGCCAATACGCTTCTTTTTGCATGCCACCACTATCGGTTATTATTGCTGCACTAAATTTTTGGTATTGTATTGATGCAGTATATGGCGGTGCCGCAATGAAATGTATGTTTTTAAATTTTACTAAATTTATTTTAAATTCATCAATCTTTTTTTGAGTGCTTGGATGTAAAGAAAAAATCACTTTGTGAGTTAAGTTATTCAACGCAGCTAAAATTTCTTCTAATTTAGTTTTATTGTTTTGAGTATAATTTCGATGAATCGTTGCAAAATAATAAGGATAATCTACCAATGGGGTTCCCAATTTTTTTGTTGTTTTAAGTAGTATATCTTTCATTAAATCGCCAACAAAAAAAACATCGGTATTTATTTTTTCTTTTTTCAAATTTTCTACACTTTTTTTACTTACACAAAATAGTATGTTAGCCAATTTGTCGGTTTCAATTCTATTTATTTCTTCGGGCAT
>JAYSOC010000462.1:0-3282 GCA_043723285.1 Ferruginibacter sp.
AAAATAAAAAGCGACTCCATTTTAAATTCGCTTTTTTTTATTAAATAAAATTTTTTATGCATTAACCAAAGAAAAAATAGCACAAAGCAATAGAAGTAATAATGCCCACCAAATCTGCTAAGAGCATGGCAGAAACTGCATAGCGTGTATTTTTTACGCCAATAGCACCGAAGTACACAGCTATTACATAAAACGTGGTGTCGGATGAACCTTGAAGAATACAAGACAAACGACCTGGAAAAGAATCAGCTCCATAAGTTCCCATTGTAGAAACCATCATTCCTCGTGCAGCACCACCGCTAAAGGGTTTTACGAGTGCAGTTGGTAAACCATCTATAAAACGAGTATCTGCTCCTATTGCAGCAAACATTGTTTTTATCGTATTTATGATAGCATCAAAAGTGCCGCTAGTGCGCAACAAACTTATTGCTACTAACATACCAACTAAGTAAGGTATAATTCTTACGGCAGTTTCAAAACCACCTTTTGCACCAGTTATAAATGAATCAAAAACATCTACCTTTTTATACAAGCCGCCTAAAACAATTGCAATAAAAATAAAAAGAATTAAACCATTGCTTAACGCTCCTGAAAAAAATTGAAGTTCATCTGCATCTAACGATTTTAAATAAACCATTAGCAAAGCAATGATGGCAGAAATACCACCAACCCACATTAATATTGTAGGTTGAAAAATATTTATTTTTTGTTTGATAGAAACAATAATCATAGCAGCAATGGTAGCAACAAAAGTTGCAATCATGCATGGGATAAAAATATCTAACGGGTTTGCTGCTTTTGCAGATGCACGCAGCGCAATAATGCTTACAGGTATAAGTGTAAGCCCGCTTGCATGCAAGCATAAAAACATTATTTGAGAATTGCTGGCTCGTTCTTTATTTGGATTAAGTGTTTGCAAACTTTCCATAGCTTTTAAGCCAAATGGTGTAGCGGCATTATCTAAACCCAACAAGTTTGCAGAAAAATTCATCATCATATGCCCAATAGCTGGGTGGCCTTTTGGAATTTCGGGGAAAATTTTAGAAAAAAATGGCCCAATGATTCTGCTCAATACATTTATACCGCCTGCTTTTTCTGCAATGGCCAAAAAGCCCATGAATAGTGCTAAAAAGCCAATTAAACCTAGGCAAAGATTTACAGCAGTTTTACAAGTTTCTACAATACCATCGGCAGATTGTATTTTATAAGTAACATATTTACTAGCACCATTTCTGAATGTGCTTAAGCCATCTGTTGTATCAATTTTTTTTAAAGCAATGGTATTTACAATTGCAATACTTACTTCTGAAGAGTCAAGCGTTTTTACTTTTATGGTATCGGATTGTTTACCAGTTACCATATTTGTAAAAATATTTTTGTTACCGTGTTGTGGAAATACAAAACCTTTTATACATGCCAAACCAATGGCTATGATGATGAATGCAGACCAGATGCGGGATAAAGCCATGAGTTAGATTTTAGATTTATAGATTTTAGACATTAGACTAAAAGCTACAATTATTTATCGTTAATATTAATTTTGAAAATTAAGTTTTTAATTTGAAAAATGAACTTGTATTTGAAAATTTGCTGATAAGCTTATATATATTGTAGTTCATAATGCATAATCTATTGCACAATCTATTGCATAATAAAAGATGATTAAAGGTATTCCGTTCAAGTGAGTGACACAACGATGTTGAATAAAGCTGCTGTTCTAGCTCGGCTAAAAAACCTCACCCCCGCCTCTCCAAAGGAGAGGAGCCAGACTCCAATACTCTAAAGTTGCTATAAAAAATCCTAATTCATAAAGTAAGCAGCATTTCTTACCTTCGCAGCCGCTAAAAAAAGACAACAGTTTTACGGACGACAGACCACAGAAGCCTAAACTTCTAAACGGCTAAACTCCTAAACCAACCATTCAACAATTAAATAATTTAACATGGCCCTAAAAGCAGGTATCGTAGGCTTACCAAACGTAGGAAAATCAACACTTTTTAATGCAGTGAGCAAGAGTGCAAAAGCGCAAGCAAGCAATTATCGTTTTTGTACGATTGAGCCAAATACCGGCTTGGTAAATGTGCCCGACCCACGCTTGGATAAATTGGCGAGTCTTGTAAACCCTGAACGAGTTGTGCCTACACAAATTGAGATTGTAGATATTGCTGGGCTTGTGCGTGGCGCAAGCAAGGGCGAAGGTTTGGGCAATAAATTTTTGGCAAATATTAGAGAAGTAGATGCTATTATACAAGTGATTCGTTGTTTTGAAGATGAAAATATTTTGCGTGACGAAGGTGCCATAAATCCTGTGGGTGATAAAGAAATTATAGAAACAGAATTGCAATTGAAAGATCTGGAAAGTGTAGAACGCAAATGGCAAAAATCGGAAAAACTTGGTAAGACAGATACCAAAGCAAAAGTGGAAGCAGAGATTTTACACAAATGTAAATTGCATCTTGAGCAAGGGAAAAATATATCTACATTAGATTTGAGCAAAGAAGATAAACTAGCTATTGCAGATTTATTTTTGCTTACGGATAAGCCAGTGCTATACGTAGCAAATGTTGATGTAGCAAGCATGCACACCGGAAATAAATTTTCGGAGGCATTGATAGAGGCGGTAAAAAATGAAGGTAACCAAGTGATTGTAATGACCAATGCTGTAGAAGCAGAGATTGCAGAATTTGAAGATGCTGATGATAAAGCCATGTTTATGGAAGAGTATAAAATGACCGAGCCTGCGCTAGATCGTTTGATACATAGTACCTATAAACTTTTAAACTTATCTACTTATTTTACCGCTGGCGTGCAAGAAGTTCGTGCATGGACTATACATCATGGTTGGAAAGCACCACAGGCTGCAAGCGTTATTCATACAGACTTTGAGAAGGGTTTTATAAAAGCAGAAGTAATTTCTTACGAAGATTTTACTACACTTGGTTCTGAAGCTGCTTGCCGTGAAGTTGGTAAGCTACGCATAGAAGGAAAAGAGTATGTGGTGAATGATGGGGATGTGATGCACTTTAGGTTTAATGTGTAGTTGTTTGAACCACTAAGACTCAAAGATGGAAAAGAAACACAAAGATTTTTATAAACGTGTGGCTGAAAAGTTGCACGTTTTTTTATTGATTATTTTTTGGACGTGAGCATTGGTTCGTTGATGAACAATGGCCCCGCTATACGCGAGGGCACTGAAAAAGTAGTTGTTTTTATAAAACTCTTTTAAATCGAACAAGTAAAAATCAGATTTTTACTTGTTCGATTTTTTTATGCTAAGATTTT
>JAYSOC010000463.1:0-3276 GCA_043723285.1 Ferruginibacter sp.
CTAAATAAAATTGAATTATAAATTAATTCCTTGCTAGTTTCTTCAGCATATTTCAAATCTTTTTTTATTAAATAATAAACTGCTAATAGCATAAGTATAAATAAAAATACCAAAAGAAAAAATAATTGTGATAATACTTTAAGGGAGCCTATTGTTTTTGTATATTCTTTTGCAGAATGGTCAAGACAGAAATACAATATACCAAGTATAGTCAACAAAAAAATTATACTTATTGCAAAGGCGATTTTAATTTTATTTTTTAAATCTATTCTTTTCATTTAAAAATTTATTGTTTGAGCAGTAATAATTAATTCTACCCTCTTTCTTATCTATTTTAAATATAATTTAAGCAAATTAAAATGTGTCATTTTGCAAAAAAAATTATAACCTTTCCAAATTTAATACATGCATATTAAATAAATTTTAGATAATGATTTCTCTTTTTGGTATCTTGGCAATTGAATGGTATGGTTTTCATAAGAAATTATTTTTTCCAATGTATTTTTATAAAATGAAGACTAATGTTATTTTTTTAAGATAATTTAGTTAAACATAAACTGTATAAACAAAAGATTATCATCATGTTGTATTGTTTTTAAAAATACTAATTATTAGACAATGATTTTGGAAAATATAAGAAAAACTACTATTAATTGCTTAAAAATAATTTAATTATATTAATTAAAGCTATTAAAATATTTATATTTTTGCACTTCGGTTTTTTTATACAAAAAGTAAAAAAATAATAACCCCAAATAACAGCACATGCATAAATTTTTATTAATTGATGACCACGTAGTTGTAAGGTCGGGCATTAAACTTTTGTTGGCTAATATTTACAAAGATTCGGAAATTCACGAAGCCAAAGATGGAGACAGTGCTACCACTTTTGTAAAAGAAAACCATTACGATTTTGTAATGCTCGATGTGCAAATGCCCAATACTGATTCTTTTGCATTGATGGAATATTTTAAAGAAAACTTTCCGCTGCTTAAAGTATTGGTTTTTTCTATGAATGCAGAAAGTATTTATGCATTACGTTTTATAAAAGCAGGTGCAATGGGTTTTATAAGTAAGGATGCGCCTTTAGAAGAAATTAAAAAAGCCATAGACCAAGTTGTAAATGGCAAAAAATATATTAGCGAAGAAATGCTTTTCGTTTTAGCTGAAGGAACTTCTGCTAATGCAAACACGAATCCGTTTAGTACACTTTCGGCTCGTGAGTTCGAAATTGTTTCTATGCTTTTAAATGGTAAAACCATTAGCCTTATAGCAGCAGATTTAAACCTTGGTATTTCAACCGTAGGTACACACAAAGGAAGGATATTTACAAAACTTAAAGTAACAAACTTGTTAGAATTGAAAGAGCTTGCAAATTCATTTAACTTAAAATAATTTTATTAGATATTTATTTAAGAAAGCCAACATCATTTGTTGGCTTTTTTTAATGCAAAATATTTGTACCATCTTTAATATGGGCAACTATAGCTGTTAAAAATTATTTCAAGAATGACACCGTTTAATAAATTCATTTCAATTTTTTTAAAACATGGTTCAATTTTTGTAGTATGTATATTCCAATTCTTTTAAAAAACACTCCTCCGTTTTTTACCCTAGTAATATATAAGCACTAAAATGGCTACTATGATATTTTCTAAATGCTCAAAGGGTTTTGTTGTATTAATTTTATTTTGTTGTGTTTTTTTTGCGCAATATTGTTTTGCCCAAAATGATACCGAATTTCCAAAAGGATTTATAATGCATGCCAAATTGCACAATGGCATGGTTACTGATTTTAAACAAGGTGCGGATTTATATGTAGGTGGCATACAACTTGTACCACAGTTTACAGTGGTAGAACATAAGCTGCGTGCAGGTATTGTGGCAGGGGCCTTTTATGGGGGTAAAATTGTAGAAGCACAATTTGGAATAAACACAGCTGTAAAAATTAAAACAATCAACGCATTGGTATTTGGAGGGGCAGCCAATATTAATTTATCGGCAGAACATTTATGGGGAACTGGCAAGCAAAAATTAATTGGCGGTGGCATTAATGTAGATATACTCAATAAAATATTGCTAGCACTTACTGCACATAGAGATTACGAATTTAAAACTTGGTGGCTGCAAACATCATTGGGTATTAGAGTAAGTAAAAAGAAAAAAACAGAAGAGAAGTTTAATAAAAAAAAGCCCCTCTAAAACTTCCATCAGAAGATATAGAGTGCTACAAAATCACACAAGCAACTCATTTACTAAAACTAAAAAATATTACCATGAGCAGAGCATTAGTAATAAGCGGAGGCGGTAGCAAAGGTGCATTTGCTGTAGGCGTTTTAAAAAGATTATTAAGAGAATTTCCCAACCTAAGTTTCAATACATATGTGGGCACGAGTACAGGCTCTCTCATAACGCCAATGGCGGCTATGGGAGAGTTTGCTTTGTTAGAAAAATTATATACAAGTATTACAAACGATGATGTCATTAAGAAAAGCAATCTTGGCGATAGATTGAGTGAGCATTCTATTTTTGATGCAAGTCCGCTGTGGGATTTAATTGAAAAGTTTTACAGCGATGAAAATTATAACAAACTAGCAGCATCAGGTAAAAAAATATATCTTACAACGGTGTGTTTACAAACTAGCGAATTGGTTGTTTTTACAAATGAAGAAAATCCTAAAATTTCTAATAATTATGAAATACGGCAAATCGAAGATGCCGATCATTTTAGGAAAGCGGTAATGGCATCCGCCTGCCAACCCGTTTTTATGCCACCTATAAAAATAAATTTAAATGTGCCGGGTGAGCCTAATCCCGATTTTCAATTTGTTGATGGTGGCGTACGTGAGTACGCAGGCGTGCAAATGGCTATAGATGCAGGCGCTACAGAAATTTTTACGATACTTTTATCTACAGGCGAAAAAGTAATTGTGGACAGCGAGTTTGAAACCATTTTTCCTATACTACAACAAACCATAGATATTTTTACAGAAGATGTGGGCAAAAACGATTTAATAATTCCTACACAATACAACGAAGCGCTGGAATATATTGATGCCGTAAAAAGAAAAATAAAACGCAGCGGTATAGATGCTGCGCAAGTAGATGAATTTTTTAGAGTAAAAGGAAGAGACAATCCTTATGAAGATAAAGTACCCCTAAAATTATTTTCGTTTAGGCCCGAAAAGCCATTGGGTGGTGGGCCTGGCGGCTTAAACTTTGAAATTGCCGAAATGAAACGAATGCTAGCGAGTGGACAAAAAGTAGGAGATAATT
>JAYSOC010000464.1:0-3275 GCA_043723285.1 Ferruginibacter sp.
TTTAGAAAAGGGATGGAACTTGGTGCTGATGATTATATTACAAAACCATTTGATGGAACAGAATTATTAAACGCTGTTGATATCAGATTTAAAAAAATAGATTTATTAAGACAAAATTTATCGCCCAAAATTGAAGGTCTTAACATTTTGATGCAATCATCTATTGGTAAAAATGGGTTACAATCCTTGGCAGAAGATAGGGATACAAATAAATATAAAAAGAAACAAATTGTTTATACAGAAGGCAATCATCCTAACAGATTATATTATGTAACAAAAGGAAAAGTGAAGGCATACAAAACTAATGATGATGGTAAAGAATTGGTAACTGAACTCTACAGCCCTGGCGATTTTTTTGGATATATTGCTATGCTTGAAGGCACTGTTTACAGAGATACAGCCGAGGCTATGGAAGAAACAGAGCTTGCAGTAATACCTAAAGAAGATTTTGATGAATTGCTAAATAATAATGTAGAAGTATCTAAAAAATTTATACAACTGTTAGCAAAGAATATTGTTGAAAAAGAAAATCAATTGATTGGTTTGGCTTATAATTCTTTAAGAAAAAAAGTGGCAGAAGCGTTAATGCAATTGCAAAAAAAATTCCAAGAAAATAACAATGAAAAATTTGCAATAACAATAAGTAGAGAAAGCCTTGCTACCATTGCAGGTACAGCTACAGAGTCACTTATACGTACGCTTAGCGATTTTAGAACCGAAAAATTAATTGATATTAAAGATGGTAGTATTGTTATTATAAATCAAAAAAAGCTGGAGCAATTGATGAATTAATATTTTAGCGCTTTACTTCTTTTTCTTTATTAAATTACAAGTATTTATACCCAATAAACTATACAATGGGCAATTGCCTGTAAATGCAGTAACCAAGGGCACTAGCGCCACCAAACCCCACCAAGATTTGTAATAATAACCTGCAAATGCAATTACAATACTCAATAGCATTCTTAAAGTTCTATCTGTTTTTCCCATATTAATTTTCATGACTATTAATTTTAATTTTTATTTACTAGAAACTTTTGATACAACCACTTGTTGTTTTAATATATTTTGATCTACCATATTTTTTACAATCATCTTGCCATACTCATGTCCCATACTTTCTGCATCATCAGGGTTAAACGATTGTGTTTGCACAGAGTAAATTAATTTTTGAATTGTCATATCATAAAAATTTGTTTCCCAAAAATATTTTGTACTTGTAATATAATAGCCTGGCTCATAAATGCGGTTATAAATATCATATCTATAAATCCAAATACGATTGTTATAAGAAGGAGGAATATATTTTCTTTCTCTTTCTTTTTTAGCAAAACGATTGTTATTACTACATCAAAACTGCTATTTTTTAATTTGGCAATGCCTTCTGCTTCATCGATTTTATCAAATACTTTTGGCCCATATTCTTTTAAAGATGATACTGCATTGTATCCTAAAGTTTGCAAATCACCTACAAAATGATTTTCCATTTTCTCTTCTATATTTCTATCTGCATTTCTTATAAAGCCAAGTACTAGTATTTTCGTATAGTCTTTTGTTGGAGCTTCTTGTGCTTTCCACGAATGGGTAATTTTTGAAATGTGACAAGCGGATATGCTGAGTAACGTTACTAACAGAATAACATTTTTTAACTTTTTCATTTTAATATTTTTAATACTAACGCAATTTATTATTAAACGATTTTTATAAAAATGATAATAATCACTTCCTTAGAAAACTGTTATCAATAATGTTAACATTACGGCAAATCCTCAAACTTACCATACACATCTTCAAAAAATAAAACCCTTCCTGTATCATCTATACCTACAGGGTTGTACCATACAAGTACAGGCATATGTACATCAGCATGTACGGTAATAGGAGCTTGATTTCTTAAACAACCTTTTTGGGTTAATGTATCTATAGCAATGGCATTGTTTTTTACAACAAGGTGGCCAAGCTCTATCGGTTTTTCCATACGCATACAACCATGGCTAAAATATCTTTTATTTAATGTAAATAAATTTTTGTTTGGCGTATCGTGCAGGTAAACACCATCTGGACTATAAAAATTTAATTTTAATAAGCCCAAAGCATTGTCGCAGCCTGTACTTTGGCGTATGATGAAAGGGAAATACGAAGTGCTAAATGTACGCCAATTAATACTGTACGGATCCATTATTTTCCCTGTAGCATTCAATACTTGGTAATTTCCTTTGTCTATAAATGATGCACTTTCTTTAATATGGGGCAATAATTCTTTAGTTGCAATACTATATGGCACATGCCAGTATGGGTATAAAATAACTTCGTTTACAGTGCTTAAAAGCGTTGGAGTAGGCGTTGTTTTTTTACCTACAATCATGCGCATTTCTAATACAATATTATCATCTCTATATACTTTTAAATATGCTGCAGGTATATTTACAACTATGGTAGATCTGTGTTGAGAAAAGCAACTCAACCAACGATAATAGTTTATGGCAAGCTTTAGCTGAGCCAATCTTTTTGCTATAGGAACATTTAATTCTTCTAAAACTGTTTTACGCAGTACGCCATCTGCCAATAAAGAAAAATGCTTTTGTGCTTCTTTTACGTTACTAATAAGGCTTGTATCTTTAATACTTTTGGTTGCTTCTTTTGTTATACCAAGCTGGTATAATTTTGCAATAAGAGGCTCATTTGTTATTACAACTTTATTTGATACAATAACCACTTCCTTAAAATTATCGTTTGCCATTATATCGTTTATCCATTTAATTTTTGCTTCAAGGGCAGCAATTTCTTTTAGCGTTGGATTAATATCTTTTTGAAGTAAGGTTAACTTTTTCTTAAGCACATATTCTGCTAATATTGTTGGAATATCGTAACACTCTAAAACTTCGTCTATACCATTAAAACCCAACGATGGCTTGGTATTGCCCATCGTAATTTCTTTATAAAAATGAATTGCAGCATCTGTAAGCAAAATTTCAGCATCTATAGAATCGCTAATAGTTTGTAAGTAAGTATTGCTTTTTTTTAGCACTTCTATAAAGTTGTATTGATAATCATTTTCTCTTAAACCTAAGGTAGAGGATTGTTTTAATGCTTCAAATAAAATAATGCGATTTTCTAGATTTGTTTCTTTTATCCAAGCAGTTTTATATTTAAGGTATTCATAAAAGCTATTAATTTCCACGGCACGCCTGTTATCAATTGTGTTAGGGAATTTTTTTTCTGCTATGTATTGGGCTAATTGTTTTGGCGTAATTTGGCAAATTGCAATACTACTT
>JAYSOC010000465.1:0-3265 GCA_043723285.1 Ferruginibacter sp.
GGTAAAAGCGAAGGTATTTATGTGTATAAATTTGATACAACAACTGCGGAGAATAGTTTTGTAAGTGTTGCTAAAACTAGTAACCCATCTTTCTTAACCATTGCGCCAAACGAAAAATTTATTTATGCAGTAAATGAAAATGATGATAGTGCCATAAACCCTCGTGGGGGAACAGTAACTGCTTTTTCTTTTAATAAAATAAATGGCACACTTACAGAAATAAATAAACAACCATCTGGCGGCAAGCATCCTTGTTATATAGCAATTGATAAAACTGGCAAATGGATTTTTGTAGGAAATTATAGTAGCGGAACGGTTGGTTTGTTTAACACAAATAAAGATGGCTCGTTAAATTCATTAAAACAAAATATAACGCACAAAGATATTTTGGGGCCAAATAAAGCAAGGCAAAATGCTCCTCATGTACATGCCACAGTGCTTTCGGCAGATAATAAATATTTGTTTGTACCAGATTTAGGTATTGATAAAGTAATGGTATATGCAGTTGATAAAAAGAAAGGCTTACTAAATTTTTCTTCGTATGCAAAATCAGAAGCAGGTAGCGGGCCAAGGCACTTTACATTTCATCCTAATAATAAATATGCATATTTAATGGAAGAACTTACGGGAACTGTAGTTTGCTATGCAGTAAATAAAGGAACATTAACATTGCAACAACGAATTAGTGCCATGCCAAAAGATTTTGCAGGTGCGCTTGGTAGTGCAGATATACATGTATCGCCGGATGGTAAATTTTTGTATTGCAGCAATCGTGGAGAGTCGAATACCATCAGCATTTTTTCTATAGATGCTATGAATGGAAAGTTGAGTATTATTGGGCATCAATCAACACTTGGCAAAACGCCACGCAATTTTAATTTTGATCCTTCTGGGAATTTTTTATTGGTGGCTAATCAAAATTCAGATGAGATAGTAATATTTAAAATTGATAAGAGAACTGGTTTATTAAATGATACAGGCAAAAAAATAAGTGTACCAAATCCTGTTTGTTTACAATGGATAAATTGAGAAAGATGTGTGTATTTGAAATTTCGTACTTTTGATTTTTTTAAACCCTTAAAATATTTTTATGAAGTCGATATTATTGCTATTAATTATTTGCATTAGTTTCTCTTTGCAAGCGCAAGTTCAATTGGTGTTTTCCAAAGTAGATAGTAGCAAAACTATTATTGTAAAAATGAAAGACTTGGTAAGGTTTAGTTATAGCGGCTATATGCAGCAAGCCCAAGAAATAGAAGGCAGGGTTTCTGTTTTAAATGATAGTACAATAACACTTGCCCCAAGAAAAAAAATATTACAAAGAGCTATGCCATCACAAACAATTTCTATAAAAGATATAACTGGTTTTAGAAAATACAGCAATTTTAGACCTGCAAGCGAAATTATTTATGCCGTGGCTGGTGTTGGAATAGCAGGTACCGCATCTGCGCTTGTTAGTAATGCCAATTTATCACCTGCGTTAAGTTTTGTATCGGCCGCAGTTACACAAACACTTACATCTGGCTTACACAATGCGGTGCTTTCTTCTAAAATAAAAAATAGATTAAATGAAGGCTGGATAATGACTTTGCAGGCAGTAGCAAAATAAATTTGCAATACGGTTTATAACATCTTAAAATATGTAGCCACAAATCTAATCTTCACAATTTTGCCTTGTACTTCTGCTTTGCGTATAGCTTTGCAAAAACCATCATCGGCATGTGCATCGCCATGTTCGTCAATACTTGTGCCATCTACAAAGTATGCTTTACCTTTTATTCTTATAGCAAGATTGCATCCTTTTCCTGCCATTTTAAATTGGCATTGCCCGCAAGATACTTCTACAATTTGAATGGGTTTGGTCGCATCAATTTTTTGGATGCTCGCTTTATTTGTTTGTGAAAAGCAAATACTATTGAAGGCTACTAAAAATAAAAATGAGAGTAATGTTTTCATAAAAAATGTTTTAATATTGTTCTTAATGATTGGGTGTGTATTTTACCCCAGCTAATATTTTAGTTTTTAATTCATTTTCTGCTGGCACTTTTGGGCAAGAATATAGGCGTGAATATGCACAATATGGATTATACGCTTTGTTAAAATCTATTACAATCTTATTCCCTTTCTTTGGTATGCGCAAATCAATGTAACGCCCTGCACCATATGTTTCGTAACCCGTAGTACCATCAAAAAAAGGCAGGAAAAGATAATCTGCATATTTAGTAGTTTTCATCAAGTCTTTAGATTGGTAAACACTCAGCTGATATTTCTCCCCTTTTATGCTAAAAAATAAATCGGCATATTTAGTATGCATAGAAACTTTTGCAGTGGTTGTTTTAAAAGGGATTTCTTCTGTGCTATTGGTTAATACCATTTTAGCCGTAACTCTATATGCAGTATCAATATCATAAAAATAGTGCCCTGCAAATATTTTAAAATCTTCGGCATTTAAAGGGCTTGTAACTTTGTTTTTATATTCTTTATTTAATTCTTGCTGCCAGTTTTTTATTTCTTGTACAATGCTTATTTTTTTTCTTTGCGCTTGGCTGCATAATGCTATTAATAGTATAAGCAAAGTAAAGCCCCATTTTTTATTTCTCATTATCATATTTTTTCATAAAAATAAGCAATAAAAAATATACTAAACTTTAAAATAAAATGGGATTCTAAAAAGTAAATCGAATTGCAAAACCGCCCCAGCTACCTATAAAACCTCTATTATCTCCAAATTCAAATGATGGTTGCCAGTCTAGTGAAAAATTTAGTGGTGCAGCTTTTACTTTATAGTCTAAACCCAATACTCCATCAATTCCACCAAAACTTCTATTGCCAAATTTATCGCTGTATTTGCTATTATAAAAACCAATATGCGCACCAGGGCCAATGTACCATTTTAATCCATCAGCACCAGCAATATCAAAATGCAATTCGTACAATCCCGTAATTCTTGCACCCCTATTCCAAAAATATCCAACGCCTTCTATAGCGGCTTTATCATTTACAAAATGCTTGAGTGTAATGCCTGCACCATCTAAAAGTTTTACGCCAAGTGCAGTTGTGTAATTGCTGTTTCCTGCACTGCTGTTGCCACGTTTCGTACTTGTACGTTGAGCAGATACATTTAAAGAAATAATTAGAATAATGGTTGTGGTGAGCACAATAATTTTCTTCATGGCTTAAGGTTTTTTATAACCAAACCAATAATTATACCAATGATGGCTAAAGGAAAAATATTATTAAAATTTTAAAAAACTATAATAATTTT